>NZ_JAYESI010000080.1:0-2409 GCF_041903675.1 Corallococcus sp. RDP092CA
CGTACAGGCCCACCCGCTCCTCGGGCTTCACCCCCTGCTTCACCAGGTGCCGCGCCAGCTGGTTCGCCTTCGCCTCCAGCTCCGCGTACCTCAGCTCCCTCCCCTCGAAGTCGACCGCCACCGACTCCGGCGTCCTCCTCGCCTGCGCCTCGAACGCCGAGTGCATCCCCACGCCCACCAGCGCTTCGGCCTTCGTCTCGTTCCACTCCACCAGCAACTGCTTGCGCTCTCCCTCCGTCAGCCAGGACAACGCTTCCACGGCCACGGCGGGACGTGCGACCACGTCTTCCAGGAGCACGCGCAGGTGCTCCACCATCCGCGCCATCGTTTCCGGCAGGAAGAGGTCCGCGTCGTACTCCAGGTAGCCCCGCAGGCCCTCCGCCGTCTCCGACACCTGCATCAGCAGGTCGAACTTCGCCGTGCGCGTATCCAGATCCAGGGCCTGCATCTTCAGGCCCTGCACCGTCACGGGCCCGCGAGAGGCGTTCTGCAGGACGAACATCGCCTGGAACAGCGGACTGCGTGCCATGTCACGCACGGGCTGGAGCGCCTCCACCAGCCGCTCGAAGGGCAGGTCCTGGTGCTCCGTCGCCCCCAGGACCGTCTCCCGCACCTGATGCACGAGCGCGCGGAAGGTCATCCCGGGCGCGAACCGGGTGCGCAGCACCAGCGTGTTCACGAAGACACCGATGAGCTCTTCCAGCTCCGCGCGCGTCCGGCCCGCCATCGGCGTTCCCACGCTCACGTCATCCTGTCCCGAGTACCGGGACAGCACCGTCTGCCACGCCGCCAGCAGCACCATGAAGAGCGAGGCCCCTTCCTTCCGGCCCAGCGCCTTCAAGGCCTCCGTCAGCTCGCGAGAGAACACGACGCTCCGCTGCGCCCCCCGGTAGGCCCGCATGGCCGGGCGCGGCTTGTCCGTCGGAAGCTCCAGCGCGGGCGGCGCGCCGCGAAGCTGCTCACGCCAGTACCCGAGCTGCTTCTCCAGCACCTCTCCCTGCAACCAGTCCCGCTGCCACGCCGCGTAGTCCGCGTACTGCATCCGCAGCGGAGCCAGCGGCGACGCCCCCCCCTGCGCGAACGCGCCATAGAGCGTCGCGACCTCTCTCACGAGCACGTCCAGCGACCAGCCGTCCGACACGATGTGGTGCATCGTCACCACGAGGACGTGACGCTGCTCCCCCAGCTTCAGCAACAGCACCCGCAGGAGCGGGCCGTTCGCGAGGTCGAAGGGACGAAGGATCTCCTTCTCGATGCGCTCCCGCGCCAGGGACTCGCGCTCGGGCTCGGCGGCCTGCGACAGGTCCCGCACCGCCATCGACAAGCCGACCTCTGGCCAGACGCGCTGGACCGGCCCGGCGGGCCCGTCCACGAACGTCGTGCGCAACGCCTCGTGGCGACGCACCACTTCCCCCAGTGCGCGCTCCAGCACGTCCACGTTCAGCGTGCCCTCCAGCCGCATCGCGACCGGCATGTTGTAGAGGGGGCTTCCCGGTTCGAGCTGATCGATGAACCACAGGCGCTGCTGCGCGAAGGACAAACCCTGCGGTGCGTTGCGCGACGTGCGCGTCAGACGAGGACCGCTGTGCTGGACGCCCTCCGCCAGCCGAGCAGCCAGGGCCTCCACCGTCGTCGCCTCGAACAGCACGCGCAGGGGAACTTCGCTCGCAAGTTCCACGCGCACACGCGACGCGACCTGCATCGCGAGCAGCGAGTGCCCGCCCAGCGCGAAGAAGTCGTCCTTCGCGCCCACCCGCGGCACCCGCAGCACCTCCGCCCAGATGGCCGCCAGCTTCGCCTCCCCCTCCGTGCGCGGGGCCACGTACTGGTGCGTGGAGGCCGGCGCCTCCGGCTCCGGTAGCCCCTTGCGCTCCACCTTCCCGTTCGCGTTGAGCGGCAGCGCCTCCAGCACCACCACTGCCCCCGGCACCATGTACTCCGGCAGCCGCTGGCGCAGGCTCACCTTCAGGGCGTCGGCGTCCAGCGTCGCGCCCGCCTTCGGCACCACGTACGCCACGAGCCTCTTCTCCGCTCCCTCCCCCTTCGCCACCACCACCGCTTCCTTCACCGCCTCCTGCTGCCTCAGCGCGGACTCCACCTCCCCCAGCTCGATGCGGAAGCCCCGCACCTTCACCTGGAAGTCCACCCGCCCCAGGTACTCCAGCACCCCGTCCCCTCGGTACCGCACCCGGTCCCCCGTGCGGTACATCCGGCTGCCCTCGGGGCCGTACACCTCCGGCAGGAACCTCTCCGCCGTCAGCTCCGGCCTCAGCAGGTACCCTCGCGCCTGCCCCTCCCCCGCAAGGAACAACTCCCCCGCCACTCCCACCGGCACCGGTTGCAGGTACCTGTCCAGCACGTACGCCCGCGTGTTGCTGAGCGGACGGCCGATGTTCGGCACCTCCTCCC
>NZ_JAYESI010000081.1:0-2358 GCF_041903675.1 Corallococcus sp. RDP092CA
GCACGGGAGGGAGGCCGGGGCGCGGATGTACCGCACGGGGGACCGGGTGCGGTGGGGCGCGGACGGGACGCTGGAGTACGTCAACCGGGCGGACAACCAGGTGAAGGTGCGCGGGTACCGCATCGAGTTGGGCGAAATCGAAGCGGTGCTGCGGCAGCAGGAGGAGGTGCGGGACGCGGCGGTGGTGGTGAGGGGAGAAGGGGCGGAAGCGCGGCTGGTGGGCTACGTGGTGGGGAAGCCTGGGCAGGAGGTGGAGGCGGGAGCGCTGCGTGAGCGGCTGAGGGTGAAGCTGCCGGAGTACATGGTGCCGCCAGTGCTACAGGTGCTGGAGGGGATGCCGCTGACGCCGAACGGGAAGGTGGACCGCAAGGCCCTGCCCGAGGTGGAGGCGGTGGCGGCGTCGTCGCGCGAGTACGAGGCGCCGAGGAACGAAGTCGAGAAGACGCTGGCGAGCATCTGGGCGGAGGTGCTGCGGGTGCCGCGAGTGGGGGTGAAGGACAGCTTCTTCGAGCTGGGGGGGCACTCGCTGATGGCGATGCGGGTGGTCTCCCGGGTCCGTGAAGAACTGGGCGTGGAGCTGCCGCTGCGTGCACTGTTCGCGGCGCCGACGCTGGAAGCGCTTGCCGCGCGGATGGAGGAGGCCACGCGCTCGAAGGTGAAGGCGCTGGTGCGTGTGTCGGGAGCTGGCGCGCGCCCGCTGTCCTTCGCGCAGCAGCGGCTGTGGTTCATCGATCAGTTGGAGCCGGGCAGCCCGCTCTACAACATCGCGGTCGCGGTGCGGTTGGACGGCACGCTGCGCCGGGACGTGTTGGAGAAGGTCCTTGGCGAAGTCTCGCGTCGCCACGAGGCCCTGCGGACGACATTCGCGCAGGAGAAGGACCAGGCCATCCAGGTCATCCACGCGGCGTTGGCAGTGCCGCTGGAGGGAGTGGAGCTCAAGGGCATCGGTTCGGCTCAGCAGGAGGCCGAGGTCCGGAGCCGGCTCGAACAGGAGGTGCTGAAGCCCTTCGATCTCACGACGGGGCCGTTGATCCGCGCGCTGCTGATGACGCTGGGCGAGCAGGACCACGTGCTGGCGCTGACGATGCACCACATCGTGTCGGACGCATGGTCGCTGGGCGTGCTGGTGCGAGAGGTGAGCGCGTTGTACGCGGCGTTCGCGGAAGGGCTCCCGTCGCCGCTGCCGGAGCTGCCGGTGCAGTACGCGGACTATGCGCTGGGGCAGCAGCAGGACCTGCAGGGCGAGGTGTTGCAGCGGGAGGTGGAGCACTGGAAGCAGCGGCTCGAGGGGGCGCCGTCAGTGCTGGAGTTGCCCACCGACCGGCCCCGTCCAGCGGTGCGAGGCGACGCGGGTGGAGTGGAGCGCTTCCTCTGGCCGCGAGAGTTCGAACAGTCGCTGCGAGCCCTGGCCCAGCGTGAGGGCGCCTCGCTCTACATGGTGTTGCTGGCGGGCTGGCAGGTGTTGCTGTCCCGCTACTCGGGGCAGACGGACATCAGCGTGGGCTCGCCCATCGCGGGGCGCACGCGCTCGGAGCTGGAAGGGCTCATCGGCTTCTTCGTCAACACGCTGGTGCTGCGTGCACAGGTGAACGGCGAGCAGTCCTTCAGGGCCCTGCTCGATCAGGTACGCGAGACGGTGCTGGACGCGTATGAGCACCAGGAGGTGCCGTTCGAGAAGCTGGTGGAGGCGTTGCAGCCGGAGCGCAGCCTGAGCCACACGCCGCTCTTCCAGACGCTGCTGACCCTCCAGAACGTGCCCATGGAGGAGGCCCGGCTCCCCGGGCTGGTCCTCAAGCCCATGGATATCGAGGGCCACACGTCGAAGTTCGACGTGAGCCTCTACTTCACGGAGACGCCGCAAGGCCTGCGCGGAATGGTCGAGTACAGCACCGACTTGTTCAACGCCAGGACCGCGCAGCGCATGGTGGAACACCTGCGCGTGGTGTTGGAAGGCGCGGTGGCGAGGCCAGGGGAAGCCGTGGGTCGGTTGCCTTTGCTTACGCCCGCGGAGCGCCAACGGGCGCTGGTGACGTGGAACCAGACGCAGGGGGAGTACGAGCGGGACGCGACGATTCCGCGGCTCTTCGAGGCGCAGGCGAAGCGAACGCCGAACGCAGTGGCGGTGGTGAGCGGCAAGCAGCGGCTGACGTACCGAGAGGTGGAGGGGAGGGCGAACCAGTTGGCGCAGCGGCTGCGCAAGCTGGGAGTGGGCCCGGAGTCGCGAGTGGGGGTGTGCGTGGAGCGCACGGCGGACGTGGTGGTGGGGACGCTGGGCATTCTCAAGGCGGGCGGCGCCTACGTGCCGTTGGACCCGAGCTACCCGAAGGAGCGACTGGGCTGGCTGCTGGAGGACGCGCA
>NZ_JAYESI010000082.1:0-2007 GCF_041903675.1 Corallococcus sp. RDP092CA
CTGCGCTCGCCGCCATTGAGAACCCAGGCACGGTCACACTTCCGAAGAGCCAGGACTGACGGTCGCTCCCGCCGGCCGTCCCGGGCGGGTCAGCACGGCGCCGGGACGGGGCACGGCGAACAGTTACACTTGTCCACAGCTCTGCTGAGGGCCTGGAGGGCTGAAATGCGGTCCCCGGGACCTCCTTTCTTCGGCCTGCCGGGTCGTTTCGGGTAGAGCTGCTCGTAGATGGCCAAGAGCCTCGCCATCGCCCGAGCCTCTTGGCGCCCAAGAGACTGCCGTCTGATGTTCTCCTCGATCTGCAACTGCTCGCGCCGCAGCTCATCTACGGCCACTACGCGGGCCTCGATGTGGCTGTGGCCGAGGGCCTTGACAGCGCGGAAGCGCCGGAAGCCGGAGACCAGCTCGTACTTGTTTCTGGTGCCGGGAACCTGTCGGACCACAACGGGATGCAGCAATGGGGCCCGCTTGAGACTCTCCTGGAGGTCCTCGGTTCCGTATTCGCTGTCGCGCCAAAGATTCGAGCCCTCTTGGATGGCTCTGACTGGGAGCTGACGGCTGCCGCTGATTGGGGCGATAGGCATGACCGGGAGTCTCCCTTCTGGCCTCACGCTGGAGCTAGGGCTGACCTGCTCCGACGTTGGTGGGACGACTACGCGCACCCCTGAGCCTGTTCGAGAGCCGTGAACCGTGTTAGTGGGGTTGAGAACGTCTGGGAGTCGTTATGGCGAGTGTTCACCTCAAGTGTCAGCGCGAACGCAACCTGCACACCGTCGCTCACCCGATCTACGACTCGGGCTATTGGGATTTCACGCCAGAAGAGGCGGCCCAGCTCGTGGGCGGAACGCTCTACCTCCACGAGACCAAGGCGGAGCGTTCGTACTTCGGCGGAACGGTGCTCTCGTACGAGGTCGTCAACGTTCCCGAGAAGGCACACTCTCAACGCATCATGTTTCGGATCCGCTCCACAGCCGAGGCGAAGAACAAGGCGTGGCGAGGCGCGAACCACGGCCGAGCCTGGACGGGCGGGATTCTCCCGTAGGCACCGGGCGCGGCGCCCGCTGCTACCCACTGGAGCTACCTGCACCGCACGCTGTCCTGTAACTACTTGGTTCGAGTGGGCAGAGCACTTGTGCGATCCACAAGGTCGAACCGCAAGCCACATTGCAGCGAGCCCCGCAGGAGCATGACGCATGGAACGAGACATGGCTTCGTCCATTGCTGTCCACTCCCACAAGATCTCTGGATGCGTGGTGTGGCATGGGAGCTGAGTCGAGGCGGCTGCAATCTCGCCTCGCCCTCAGCACCAACCGGGGCACAAGCATCATGCGGTCGCTGCTTGTGCTAGTCGCTGCATGTGCCCATCTCTACGGCTGGGTCGTGCAGAGACGGTACAACTGCCACGCGAAGGTGAGCAGCACGGATGCACCACCCAGCCCCCAGTGGATTAGCTGCTTCTTTGTTTCTGGATCCATCTGATTCACATTGCCTTTCTCCGAGGAATGAACCTGAACGTTTCATGGCGGCTCATGAAGCGCCCATGGCTCTCCTCAGCGATTTGACTGACACAGCGTTGACCGTTTCATCGAACTTCGTTTTCCTTCTCCCCACCCCATAGGGTTCTGATCATTCGGGTGAGTTGCTCCTCTGACTACCCCTCGTGGATGGGCTACCGGTGCCCGAACTGCCCAAGGCTCTCCGCCTCTCCATCCATAGCGTTCGGCTCATCTGGCTGAACTCGCTCCCCGACCGCATCTAGCGCACGATCGCCAGCGCCCGAACTGCCCCATTCCCCCTCTCCTCCATAGCGTTCGGCTCATCCGGGTGAACTCTGAAGGATCCCCTCATTTAGCGAGTTGATCAGCACACGCTTGCTTGGTCGCAGCGTGCGAAGGTGCTGGCACCCGCGCCAAGAGGAGGCCACCATGACGCGCAAGGTGGCCATTGACGAAGAGCAGGTGCGGGCGTTTCTGACGGAGGTGTTCGAGGACGACCTGCACGTCAAAC
>NZ_JAYESI010000083.1:0-1713 GCF_041903675.1 Corallococcus sp. RDP092CA
TCGGGGGTCGAGTTCCGCCATGAGTCGCGGTGTGTCACGTCACAGCCAACACCGTCGAGCGCCGCCCCGCCCACCGTACGCTGCCCGGCAGCCCCTTCAAGCAGGCACCAACCGGTGAACGGTTACCCGGGAAGTACTGCGACGGGCTGCCGCTGTTGCGCATGGAGCAGCGCTTCGCGCGCGACGGAGTCGCGGTGGACCGGGGGACGATGGCGCGGTGGGTGGAGGACGTGGGGGCCACGGTGGGCACCACGGTGGTGGCCGCCATGCGTGACGAGGCGCTGGCCACCGCCTTCTGCATCGCCACGGACGCCACCGGGGTGGCGGTGCAGCCAGCGCCCGCGGAGGGCGGGCGCCAGGCGTGCCGGCGGGGCCACTACTTCGTGCAGGTGGCCGACAAGGACGCCGTCTTCTTCGAGTACACGCCGAAGGAGACGAGCGCCGCGGTGCTGGAGCGCTTCAAGGGCTTCAGCGGCTACGTGCAGGCCGATGCGAAGAGTGTCTACGACGCCCTCTTCCGCCCCGCCGAGGAGGCGCCGCCGGATGGCGAGGCCCAGGTGCGGCAGGAGGTGGCGTGCTGGGTGCACTGCCGCAGGGGCTTCTGGGAGGCGGCGACGGCGAAGAGTGTCGTGGCCCGGGAGGGACTGGCGCGCATCGGCCGCATCTTCGAGCTGGAAGCGACGTGGAGGGACAAGCCTCCAGAGGAGATTCACCGGCTGCGGCAGGCGCACCTGCGTGCGCACGCGGACGCCTTCTTCACCTGGGCCGAGGCGGAGCACGAGAAGGTGCGCGAGGAGCGCGGGCTGGTGCGCAAGGCGCTCGGCTACGCCGTGCGGCACCGCGAGGCGCTGCGCCGCTTCCTCGAGGACGGCCGGCTGCTGCTGGAGAACAACCGCAGCGAGAGAGAATTGCGAAGGATTGCCGTCGGAAGGAAAGCGTGGCTTTTCGTCGGCAGCGATGACCATGCCGAGCGGGCCGGCCACCTCTTCACCCTCATCGCCACCGCTCGGCTGCACCGCCTCGACCCAGAGGCGTACCTCCGCGACCTCCTGCGCGTGCTGGCCCATTGGCCCCGAGAGCGCTACCTGGAACTCGCTCCCAAGTACTGGGCCGCCACGCGCGCCCGCCTGGTGGCCGCCGAACTCGACGCCGAGGTGGGGGAACTCACCATCCCGGAGCCGCTCACGGCCCCGGCCGAAGCGCAGTCGCCGTCGCGCTGAGAGAGTCCCTTTCACGCCGTCACCCTGCGGCGACCGTCCGGCTCACGGAAGACGGGGCTCGTGCATCGGATACGGGCTCAAGCGTCATGCTCTTCGCTCGACAGCGCAGCGATGACCGTGCGTTCTACTTCCTGGGCCCTGCAACCTACGTGAAGCACGAAGGCGAGTTGCCCATGGCGGTCACCTGGAAGCTTGAGCACGCGCTTCCAGGCGACCTCTTTGCGTCCTTCGCGGCGGCGGTCGCCTGAGCCCCCCTTGCGCGACCAATCCCTCTCCACCGAGCAAGCGTAGCAGCGCCGCAGGAGCCCGGTTGAGTGGCAATACACATGGACGCCGTGAAGGCGCACTTCACGGCCCTTCGCGAATCGTAACCGTTCACCGGCTCACGCTGCGTGCGCGAGCTGAGGGGCCTCCGCGAGAGGTAGCAGTGAGGGTGGCTGCAAACCTCGGCGGTGCGCGCGCAGCGAGTCCGTCAGGAAGTCGAGCACGCCCC
>NZ_JAYESI010000084.1:0-1582 GCF_041903675.1 Corallococcus sp. RDP092CA
GTAACCGTTCACCGGTTGGTGCCTGCTTGAAGGGGCTGCCGGGCAGCGTACGGTGGGCGGGGCGGCGCTCGACGGTGTTGGCTGTGACGTGACACACCGCGACTCATGGCGGAACTCGACCCCCGAGACGCGCGGATTGCGAAGCTGGAGGCGCTGCTGGAAGCGGCGCTTGAGCGCATCGCGCACCTGGAGGAAGAGAATCGGCGGTTGCGCGAGGAGAACCGTCAGTTGAAGGAGCGGCTGACTCTCAATTCGAGCAACTCCTCGAAGCCGCCCTCGTCGGACGGGCCTGGCACGCCGCGCCGGCCGAAGAAGCCCACGGGCCGCACCCCCGGCGGCCAGCCAGGCCACAAGAAGCATGAGCGAAGGCTGTTGCCACCCGAGGCGGTGCAGCACGTCGTCGAGTTGGTGCCCAAGGAGTGCAAGGGCTGCGGGCACCGACTGGTGGGCAGAGATTGCGAGCCGCGCCGCCACCAGGTGGTGGAGGTACCACCGCTGTCGGCCGTCGTCACTGAGTACCGCAGCCACGCCTTGGAGTGCGCCGCGTGCGGTACGCTGACGCGCCAGCCGGTCCCCGCGCACGCCCGCAGCGCCTTCGGGGACCGGCTGGGCGCACTGGCCAGCCTCCTGGTGGGCAAGTACCGGCTGTCCAAACGGCTGGTGAAGGACGCCCTCTCGGACATGCTGGGCGTGGACTTGTCGGTGGGCAGCGTGGTGAATCTCGAAGGGGAGACGACCGACGCGCTGGCCCCAGCGGTGGACGAGGCCCGCGCATATGTGCGGGCGGCCGACAAGGCCCACGCGGACGAGACGGGGTGGGTGGAGGGGCGCAAGGAAGGCCGGGGCCATCGTGCCTGGCTGTGGGTGGCGGCGACGGCCCTGGTGGTGGTGTTCCACGTCGCGCGAAGCCGTGGCGGCAAGGTGGCCAGGGCCCTGCTGGGGGAGGACTTCCTGGGCATCCTCACCACGGACAGGTGGAGCGGGTATGACTGGTATGACAAGGGTTTGCGTCAGCTCTGCTGGAGCCATCTCACGCGCGACGTCCAGGGCTTCATCGACCGCGGCGGCGAGGGCGGTCGTCTGGGAAAGCAGTTGATGCGCGAGCGCAATCGCTTCTTCAAGTGGTGGCACCGGGTACGCGACGGGACTCTGGCTCGCGAGGACTTCGAACGGCGGATGAAGAAGGTGCGACGCACGGTGGGCCGGCTGCTGCGTCAGGCCGAGGTGCGCGCGGAGAAGAAGACAGCGGGCATGGCAGGAGAACTCCTCCGACTGGAGGAGTGCCTCTGGACGTTTGTCGATGTGCCCGGAGTCGAACCGACGAACAACTTCGGCGAGCAGTGCATCCGACACGCCGTCATGTACCGCAAGACGTCATTCGGGACACAAGGCCCCGAGGGCAGTCGCTTCGTCGCGAGCATCTTCACCGCAGTCACCACGCTCAAGCTGCAAGAGCGGGGCGTGCTCGACTTCCTGACGGACTCGCTGCGCGCGCACCGCCGAGGTTTGCAGCCACCCTCACTGCTACCTCTCGCGGAGGCCCCTCAGCTCGCGCACGCAGCGTGAGCCGGTGAACGGTTAC
>NZ_JAYESI010000085.1:0-1516 GCF_041903675.1 Corallococcus sp. RDP092CA
TGCGCGTTTCGGCGATCGTGATCAGCAGGTTCGGAGCATCGTGATCAGTCGGAGCGAAGCGACGCTGGGCTCAAGTTGACGGATTCTCCTCCTTGCGGCGGGAGGGCCCCTTCACGGTGAGCCGGTGGGCTCGGTGGAGGACCCGGTCGCAAATGGCGTCCGCCACAGTAGGGTCGCCCAGGTGGTCATGCCACTTTGTGGTCGGCAGTTGGCTGGCGATGATGGTGCTGCGCGCGCCATAGCGGTCCTCGAAGACCTCGAGCATGTCCCGGCGCTCGCCGTCCTTGATGGGAGCCAGGGCCCAGTCGTCGATGACGAGCACGTCGACACGGGCCAGTCGGGAGAGAAACGCGGCGAAGGAGCCCTCCGCGTGCGCGAGCGCCAATTCCTCCAGCAGACGCGGGGCCCGACGGTAGAGCACCCGATGGCCGCGACGAATCGCCGCCTGCGCCAGCGCGCACGCCAGGTACGTCTTGCCGGTACCCGTCATCCCGGTGATGACGATGTTCTGCTTCTCCTCCACCCAGCGGCACTGGGCGAGCTGACGCACCAGGGGCTTGTCGAGCTCCCGCTTCGCCGTGAAGTCGATGTCCTCGACGCAGGCGCCGGAGATGCGGAGCTTCGCCTCTCTGAGGTTTCTGCCAATCCGGGCGTTCTCCCGGGCCAGCCACTCGGCCTCGACGAGCAGCGCGAGTCTCTCGTCGAAGGCCAGGCTGCTCATGTCCGCCAACTTCTGCTGCTCCTCCCAGGCGCGGGCGAAGGCGGACAGCCTCAGCGCCTGGAGCTTCTGCAAGGTGGGTTGGTTCAACATCTCGGGTGTCCTTTGTCGTTGGTGGCCTCATCGGACCTCGGGCACGGCCGCCATGGCCGTGCCCGAGGCCCCCTTCCGAGTGGAGAGGCCTGCAATCCACTCAGTGGTAGTAGTCAGCGCCGCGGACGTTCTCGTGCGCGGCGGCCGGCTGCGAGGAGGGCTCTTCGGCCGGCAGCGGGGTGGCTTCCAGCCCCTTCTCCAGCAGCAGTCGCACGTGCCGGCTGCTGCGCGCGTGCGCTCGCAGCGCCCGGCCGCAGGCGAGCTCCAGCCGCGCGTTGCCATAGCGCTTCGCCAGCCGCAGCAGGCCCAGGCAGCTGCGGTAGCCCACTTCCGGGTGGGGCCTGTCCTGGAGGATGGCCTCCACCAGCGACTGGGTAAGGGGGCCCACCTGGCTCGCCCACTGAATGAAGCGCGAGGGGCTCCACTCGGCATGGGCCCGGTGGGCCTTCGGCATGTGCTCGGCCACCGTCGTGTAGCCGCCCACCTTCGCGCTGCGCACGTGGACGGCCACTCTTCGGCCCCGCTGCAGCAACTCCACGCTGGTGGCGGTGAGGCGCGCCTCCAGCACCTGACGCGCCAGGCTGTAGGGCGCCGAGTAGAAGTGGCCATGGACGTCGACGTGGTAGTCGATGTTCACCTTCACCCGCTTCCACTCCGACACCGCGTACCGCGTCGGCGGCAATGGCTTGAGGGCAGGCCTGTCCA
>NZ_JAYESI010000086.1:0-1510 GCF_041903675.1 Corallococcus sp. RDP092CA
GGGGAGAGGAGGGGCAGCTCGGCCACGGGCTGCTCGGGCCTGGCGGCCACGGCCTCCAGCAGGGTGTGGAGGTGGCGGGCCATCCGCTCGATGGTGCCGCGCTCGAAGAGGGCGGTGCTGTACTCCAGCGTGCCGCGCAGACCTTCGGACGTCTCCGTGAAGAAGACACTCACGTCGAACTTCGACGTGGAGTGCGTCGCCTCGAGTCCCCGCAGACGAAGCTCCGGCAGCCGCACGTCCTCGGTGGGCACGTTCTGCAGCGCGAGCAGCGTCTGGAAGAGGGGCGTGTGGCTGAGGCTGCGCGTCGGCTGTAGCGCCTCCACCAGCTTCTCGAAGGGCACCTCCTGGTGCTCGTACGCGTCCAGCACCGTGGCGCGCACCTGCTTCAGCAGGGAGCGGAAGGACTTGTCCGTTTCCACCTGGGCACGCAGCACCAGCGTGTTGACGAAGAAGCCGATGAGGCCTTCCGTCTCCGCGCGGGTACGGCCGGCGATGGGCGAGCCCACGCTGATGTCCTGCTGGCCCGTGTAGCGCGACAGCAGCCCCTGCCAGGCCGCCAGCAGCACCATGAAGAGGGAGCCGCCCTCACGGTGGGCCAGCGCCTTGAGGGCTTCCGTCAGCTCCCGAGGCAGGGCGAAGCCGAAGGTGGCGCCCGCGGTGCTGCGGACGGTCGGGCGCGGCCTGTCGGTGGGCAGCTCCAGCACCGGCGGCGCACCGGCGAGCTTCCGCTTCCAGTAGTCCACTTCCTGCTGGAGCGTCGCACCCTGCAACCAGCCGCGCTGCCAGGCTGCGTAGTCCGCGTACTGCACGGGCAGGGCGGGCAGGGGCGAAGGCCGCCCCGCAGCGAAGGCGGCGTAGAGGGTCGCGACTTCCCGCACCAGCACGCCCAGGGACCAGCCGTCGGAGACGATGTGGTGCAGGGTGACGACGAGCACGTGCTCGGCTTCGGAGAGCTTGAAGAGCAGCGCGCGGATGAGCGGCCCGGTGTGCAAGTCAAAGGGCCGGTGCATCTCCGCTTCCGCCTGGAGCCGCGCCTCGCTTTCGCGCTGCGCCTCCGGCATGTCCGAGAGGTCCACGAGCCCCAGGGGCGCAAGGCCCTCGGAGTGGACGCGCTGGATGGGTTCGCCCGCCACCTGGGTGAAGGTGGTGCGCAGGGCGTCGTGGCGGTGCACGACCTCCTGGAGGGCCCGCTCCAGCGTGTCCACGCGCAGTTGGCCTTCCAGTCGGACGGCGACGGGCACGTTGTAGAGGGAGCTGCCCGGCTCGAGCTGGTCGATGAGCCACAGGCGCTGCTGGGCGAAGGACAGCGGCACCGGACCGTCATGCGAGACGCGGGTGAGCGGAGCGGTGCTCGTACGGGCGAGGCCCGCCAGGCGGTTCGCGAGGGCCTCCACGGTGGGGGACTCGAAGAGGGCGCGCAGAGGGAGTTCCACGTTGAACTCCGCGCGGACGCGCGACACCACCTGGGTGGCCAGCAGGGAGTGGCCGCCCAATTCGAAGAAGGAGTCCC
>NZ_JAYESI010000087.1:0-1450 GCF_041903675.1 Corallococcus sp. RDP092CA
CTAGGAGCGTGTCGGGGTAATCGGAAGAACCGATTTGAAAGGGAGGCAGAGGCGTGGTGCTCTTTGCCTCCCTATGAGCAAGACCTTCCGCCCCTACGCACCGGAGCAGTCGGAGTTGCTGCCGCCCTCGCCGCGAGAGTGGCTGCCAGCCGGGCACGTTGCGTACTTCATCCTGGACACGGTGGCGGAGCTGGACTTGAGGCCGCTGCTGGAGCGCTACGAGGGGGAGCTGAGGGGCTATCCGCCGCACCACCCCAGGATGATGGTGGGGCTGCTGCTGTACGCGTACTGCGTGGGGGTAGCCTCCTCGCGCAAGATTGAGAAGAAGACGTACGAGGACATCGCCTTCCGAGTCATCGCGGCGGGCCAGCACCCGGACCACAGCACGGTGAGTGAGTTCCGGCGCCAGCACCTGGACGTGTTGGCGGGGCTCTTCATGCAGGTGCTGGTGCTATGTCAGAAAGCGGGGCTGGTGCAGTTGGGGCACGTGGCGTTGGACGGCACCAAGCTGAAGGCCAACGCCAGCAAGCACAAGGCGATGAGCTACGAGCGGATGCAGCAGCGTGAGAAGGAGCTGGCCCAGAAGGTGGCCGCACTGCTGAAGGCGGCCGAGGAGGCGGACGCGGCCGAGGACAAGCTCTACGGCAAGAAGAAGCGCGGAGACGAGCTTCCCGAGGAGCTCAAGCGAGCCGAGACGCGGCTGGCCCGCATCCGCGCCGCCAAGGCGGAGCTGGAAGCCGAAGCGAAGGTAGCCAGGGCGGCGCAGCAGTCTGCCAAGAAGCGGGATGACGGGGGAGATGAGCCGCCTGATGGTCCGACGCCGCTGCCGCACCACCAGGTGCAGAGCGAAGCAGACGGCACGCCCAAGCCCAAGGCGCAGCGCAACTTCACCGACCCCGAGAGCCGAATCCAGAAGACGCAGAATGGCTTCCTCCAGGGCTACAACGCGCAGGCAGCCGTGGACGAGGCGCACCAAATCATCGTCGCCCAGGCGCTCACCAACCAGCCGCCTGACGTCGAGCACTTCTTGCCTCTGCTGGAGCAGGTGGTGGAGAACTGCGGCGAGGTGCCCCAGGTGGCGACGGCGGACGCGGGCTATTTCTCCGAGGAGAACCTCACGCGCGCGGCGAGCATGGGCATCGACGCGTACGTGGCCGTCGGGCGTCAAAAGCACGGCGTGGAGCCGCCTGCGGTGCGAGGGCGGATGCCGCTGAATCTGAGCGTCAAGGATTGGATGGCGCGTCGGCTGAGGACGAAGGCAGGACGCCAAGTGTACGCCAGACGCAAGGCGGTGGCGGAACCTCCCTTCGGTCAAATCAAACAGGCGCGAGGCTTCCGCCAACTGCTGCTGCGTGGACTGCAGAAAGCGCGCGGCGAGTGGGCGCTCATCTGCCTTACCCACAACCTGCTGAAACTCCATCGGGCTCAGCTCGCCGCGTAGTGGCGGCGC
>NZ_JAYESI010000088.1:0-1443 GCF_041903675.1 Corallococcus sp. RDP092CA
GCAATGCCGGTCAGATAAGTGGTCCTTGCGAGGACCTACCGGAATGGTTGAGGGTGTGGCGATCTCAAACTTGGAGATCGCCGCATGGGGCTTTCCCAGGCCATCCAGGGGGCAGCCATGGTGGCCCCCGAGCAGTTCGACCGGTTTCGGCAGCACATTGACCCGGTATGGGTGGAGGAAGCCGTGGTGGCCACCGGCTTCGCCTCGATACGCCGTCGGCGCCTGCCGGCGGACCAGGTCATCTGGTTGGTGGTGGGCATGGCGCTGATGCGCAATGAGTCCATCCCGCGCGTGGCGTCCATGCTGAATGTGGCATTGCCGACGGGGGCGGGCTCGACGGACGTGGCGCCGAGCGCGTTGAGCCAGGCACGCCAGCGCCTGGGCGACGAGCCGATGGAGTACCTCTTCAATACGACGGCTTCGGCGTGGGCCCACCGCAGCGCCAGGGCGCACCCCTGGCACAAGCTGGCCGTCTATGCCCTGGATGGCACGACGGTGCGAGTGCCGGACTCGTCCGACAACTGGAGTGAGTTTGGTGGCAGTCCGGGCAACGGCACTCGCGCCGGTAGCGCCTACCCGACGGTGCGGGCCGTGGCGCTGATGGCGGCACGCTCCCACCTGGTGGCGGCGGTGCGCTTTGGGCCCTACGCCACGGGTGAGGTGACGCTGGCGGCGGAGCTATGGAGTCAGCTGCCGGAGAATTCAGTCGTCATCGTCGACCGCAACTTCACCGCGGTCCGCGACCTGATGGAGATTGCCACGGGGGCAAAGAACCGGCACTGGCTGGTGCGGGCCAAGGCGCATATGAAACCCGTCCGGGTCGAGAAGCTCGGTGAGAATGATGACCTGGTGGAGCTGCCGGTCACCCGCGCCATGCGTGCTTCGAGCGCCAGGCCCCTGCCCGAAGCCGTCCGCATGAGGGCCATCCGCTACCAGCGACCGGGCTTCCGTGCCGGAGTACTGCTGACGTCGCTGTTAGACTCGAAGAAGTACCCGGCCGAAAGGATTGTCCAGCTGTACCACGAGCGATGGGAAATCGAGCTGGGGTACGACGAAATCAAGACGCACCTCTTGGACCGACAGGAAGCCATCCGCAGTCGCACGCCCCAAGGCGTCCGGCAGGAAGTCTGGGGCATTCTGCTGGCCTACAACCTGGTACGCGTGGAGATGGAACGGGCCGCGGACGAAGCCGGCGTGGAGCCGACGCGCATCAGCTTCGTCAATGCACTGGCGCTCATCCGAAACGCATGGCTGGTCTGGTCGACCCCGCCGCTGGCACCCGGGCGGATTCCAGAGCACCTGCTCGACTTGCGCAGGCACTTGGGGTTGCTGCTGTTACCGGAACGAAGGAGCGAGAGGCGCTTCCCACGAGTCGTCAAAATCAAGATGAGCAACTACGACAAGAAGTGGGTGAAGCGCCCCCGCCCTAACTGACCGGCATTG
>NZ_JAYESI010000089.1:0-1365 GCF_041903675.1 Corallococcus sp. RDP092CA
GGTCAAGTCCCGAATCTTGTGTAGTTGGTTCGGAGGGGGTTCGGGGGAGGGAGGCTCCTTGGCGGTATCAAGCAGCGGCAGTGTCAGGGGGTGATTTCAGCAGAGACATGTCGAGGTAGCGGCGGTCATCCCAGACGCCGGTGACTTCGAGGGCGACGGCGGTGATGAGGCGCAGCGCGCTGGCGCGGTCCGGGAAGGCGCCCACGGAGCGGATGCGGCGCTTCACCTCACCGTGGAGGCGCTCCAAGCCATTGGTGCTGCGAAGACGCTTCCAGTGGGCCATGGGAAAGGCGAAGAAGCAGGTGGCGGCGGCGAAGCCCTCGCGCAGGCACTCCATGGCCTCGGGCACCTGGCGGCCCAGTCCCTCCTGGAGGGCCTCCAGTCGCTTCCTGGCGTCCTGGAGGGTGGGGGCCTCGAAGAGGGTCGACGTCTCCTTGCCCAGGCGCCCACGCAGCCTCCAGGGGGCCTTGGCGAGCACGTTGCGGGTCAGATGCACCGTGCAGCGCTGCAGCTTCGCCTCGGGGAGTGCCTGCCGGGCTGCGGCGGCCAGGCCCGCGTGCCCGTCGGCGATGACGAGTCGGACGCCCGTCAGCCCCCGCTCGAGCAGTTGGCGAAGCAGCTCCAGCCAGGAGTCGTGTGACTCGCTGCCGCCCAGGGTGATTGCCAACAGGTGCCGGTGCCCATCCTCTCCCACACCGTAGGCCACCAGGGCGGAGACGTTCTGCACTGCCCTGGCCCACCTCGCATCCAGGAAGGTGGCGTCCAGGTAGAGGTAGGGGAAGGCCTGGGTGAGGGGCTGGGTGCGCAAGCCCTCTACCTTCTCCTCCAGCGTCCGTGTCACCCGGCTCACCGTCGAGCGCGAGACGTCCTCGCCCATGAGGGCCCGTGTCACCTTGCCCATTTTCCTCGTGGAGACGCCCTGCACGTACGCACTGGTAATCGCCTCGTCGAGCTCCCCGCTGCGCCGCTTGTAGCGGCCCAGCACGTCCCCCGCGCTACCACTGTGCCGGGTGCGTGGCACCGCCACGTCCACCGCCCCCGCCGTCGTCACCAGCGTGCGCAGGTAGCTGCCGTTGCGCACGTCCACCCGGCCCACCATCCGCTGCCACCGGCCAGCCCCCACCAACTCCCGTACCTCTTCCTCCAGCAGCGCCTCCAGCGTCATCCGGATGGCTCCGCGGAACAGCGCCCGCAGGTCGGTCTGCACCTCTTCGTGCGCCGGGGCTTCAAACTCGCTAACGTCCACGTCGGGGAACTCCTCGGCTCCTCTGCCAGGAGGAGACCGGCTCGGTTGGTTTCACCGAGGAGCTTCCCTCTTTCCCGCTCGTCCCTCCTCGCCATCTACACACTTATAGGGACACGACC
>NZ_JAYESI010000008.1:0-247231 GCF_041903675.1 Corallococcus sp. RDP092CA
CAGTGCCACCCGGGGGCGCCGGGCCATGGACCGCCAGGCGGGGGCGCCCCGCCACGTCGGACTACAGCCCGTCCGGGTAGCACCAGCCGGTGGTGCGGTCGTAGCCGCCACCGGACAGCGGATACCCGATGTAGCCCAGCTCCTCGCCCGGGCCGCACTCCGACCGGGCGCGCGCGTAGCGCCGGCAGAGGGACTCGCCGTTGATGGTGACGCAGGCGCCGCGCGCGCCCTCCGTGCCGCAGAACTCGGCGAAGCTCTGGGTGCACGGCTCACCAATCAGCGCGGGGTCGAACGCGAAGCCGATGGGCTCCAGCACGGACTGCTCGATGCACAGGCCGTACACGCCGCAGACCGTGCCCGTGGGGCAGCCGGGGACCGCGGCCATCGGGTCGCATGTCTTCAGGCACTGCCGGTCCTCCGAGAGCAGGTCCGTGCACGCGAAGCCCTCCGCGCAGTCCGTCGTCGCCGGGTGGTGGGCGTCCGCCCCGGGCGTGGAGGTGCACGTCGCGCCCTGCGTCTTGGCGCCCTGCGACCTCTCCAGCGTGCCGTCATCCGCCAGGTAGTTGTCCGGCACGCAGGTGTGACCCGGCACGTTCGCCGTCCACGAGCCCTGCCGAGGATCGCAGCCGTTGGGTCGCACCGTGTTCCAGGCCGCGTAGCGGATCCACTTGCACTCGCCGCCCTGCACCACCGCGCTGCCACGGTAGGGCGCGTTGAGCGGCGCCGCGTTCACCGACTCGCGCAGCGTCACGTCGTAGAGCACGCCCACCGTCTGCTGCGGCGACACCTTCAGCGCCAGCAGCAGCGAACCGGAGTCCGCCACGAACAGCTTCTGGCCCGCCGTGTCCGCGTCCTGGTAGCCGTAGACGCACTGCTCGCAGGTGAAGAGGTTGGCGCCACCCGTCGCCAGGTCATGCACGCCCGGCGCCGTGTTCACGTCCAGCCGGACGAACGCCGCGTCCGCCAGCGCCGGGTCCCCCAGGCCATTGAACGTGCCCTGGAAGGTCGGCTGGCCGCCGTACATCACGGGCGTCAGTTGAACGCCGTTCGCCAGCTCGCCCATGGTGATCTCGGTACACCCGGTGGGTGGGGTGAGGGAGTGCGCCTGCTGGCGCAGGACCTCCGCCTGCTCCTCCTGGCCGGCGGCCTCCTGCTGGGGCTCCACGGCACAGCCCGTCAGCGCCAGCAGGGACACCACGGCACTCCAACGCCACGCACGAAACCCGAGGCTTCGAGTCGTCATTGTCATTCTCTTGGATTGTGGTTGAGGCTGTCAGGGGGGAGACAGCCGCTCCGGGAATCCCGGATGGGTGGTGATTACGCGATGCTGTATTGGATTGACAGTCAAATCCGACGTCGCGGTGTGACTGTTGTTGCCATTGCATCCATTGTGCTTGGGATGGATCCGGGCCGGGGAAATCTCAAGGCGTGAGTCCTGGCGCCCGGCGCCGCCACCCGTTCACCTATCACCGGGGGCTGACACGCCCTGCGCCAGGGCGCGGCCGCTCCGGGTTGTGGGAAAACAAGCTCCTCGCGACCTATTGCTTCGGGCTTCGTTCCCTCAAGGCCTTGCATGGGTCGTCTTCCGGCATGGCCGGCGTGAACCACACGTAGTCGTAGGGCAGGGTGGAGGCGCCCGCGATGGCCGCGTAGTCCCGTGGCTCCAGCGCCTCTGGCGACACCTCCAGCAGCGCCACGCTCAGCACCGGGGCGTCCTTCGCGCGGCGCTCCAGGTGCGCGGGGACGCCGCGGTCCTCGCGGATGTGGCCGTTGCCGGTGATGAGCACCGCGCCGTCCGCCGGTACGGTCTCCAGCAGCCGGTCCGCCATCATCGCGTCGCGCGCCCGCTGGGCCAGCGCCATGGGCTCCAGCATCTCCCGCGGGAGCTGTCCGCAGTGCGAGCGGTCCAGCTCCTCGCGCACGGCCTGCGCCTCCGCTTCCGGGACGGGGGCGTCCAGGCCCAGGCGCGAGCGCAGCTCGGAAGGGAGCGCCTCGGGGCCCTTCATCACCAGCGCGCGCACCTGCGCGCGGGGCAGGTTGGCGGCGACAATGGGCAGGTGCGCCTGGAGGCCCGCGGAGAACACGGGTTCGTAGAGGCGGAAGGCGGGCCAGCCGCTGCTCGCCCAGTCCACCGCCCTCGCCAGTCCCTCCGCGTCCTCCGGATGCGCCTTCAACGCCGCGTCCACGGCGGGCTGCTGCGTGACGTCCAGCATCTCGAAGGCGAGCGCGGGGTGCTGGCCGGAGGCCGTCCGCGCGCGCACCAGCTCCGCCTGGAGCCGGTGATGATCCGGGTGGTCATGCCGTTCACCCAGGAGGACGAAGCGCGCGGGCACCACCGCCGCGCGCAGGGCGCCCTCGTCCACGAAGCGGCCCGCCGCCACGTCCCAGATGCGCCCCACCAGCGGGTGGTCCCGGTACAGCGTCGTGGCCCACTCCCGCGCGGGAGGAGGGGAGGGCTGCGGCTGCCTGCTGGCGCAGCCGGTGGACAGCGCGAGGACGAGGACGAAGGGGGTTCGCGTCATCCCGCCATCTCACCCGGCCCGCGCCGGGATTGCCCGTGGGAAATGGACCGGGACCGCACTCGTGGACAGGGGATGTCTGCCTTTGACGGGCGCGGACCCGGGCGCCCGCATGGCCGCCCCCATGGAAGAGCGACGGGCGGCCCGCGCTCCACCGGGTGGCGAAGTCCTGCTCGGTAGGCGACGGAAGGGGCCGGCCGGTCGGACTTCGGCGTTGAAGTGGGGGGAGCTGCTCGATACGTCCACCCCAGGACCCCTCACCCACGCGTCGCACACACCCCAAAGCCCCTCATCCCTCCGATGAACGACCAGAACACGCCGGGGAACATCGGGGCCACCCCGTCCCTGGCCGGGTGGCTCGTCACGCTGCGCGAGGGCAGCGAGATGGGACGGCTCATCCTGGAGCGGGACTGGTCCGGGACGCCGCTGGGCCCCCTCACGTCGTGGCCGCCCATCCTGCGGACCCTGGTGAGCATGTGCCTGACGACGCGCTTCCCCATGTTCATCTACTGGGGCCCGGAGCGCGTGCAGCTCTACAACGACGCGGGCATCCCCATCATGGGGGCCAAGCACCCGCACCACGCGCTGGGGCCGCTGCGCGACGTCTTCCCGGAGCTGTGGCCCCGGCTGGGGCGCATGTTCGAGGAGCTGGAGCGCACGAAGCAGGCGAACTGGGCGGAGAGCCAGTCGCTGCCCATCCAGCGGGCGGACTCCGTCGAGGAGGCCTACTTCACCTGGTCCTACGCCCCGGTGCTGGATGACGCCGGCGCGGTGGTGGGCTTCTACACGCCAGCCCTGGAGACGACGGGGCAGGTGCTCGGGCAGCGGCGCCTGCGCACGCTGCACCTGCTCTCCGAGCGCACCAGCGGCGCGGGCTCCGTGGAGGAGGCGTGCCGCGTGGGACTGGCGGCCCTGGCCGAGGACCCCGCCGACCTGCCCTTCACCTGGCTCTACGTCACGGACGCGGGCGGGGCGCGGGCCACGCTCGCGGGCTCCACCGGCATGGGCGCCCGGAGCGCGGAGGTGCCCGCGCACCTGGGCCTGCGCGCGGAGCAGGGCGAGAGCCCCCTGGCCGCGGTGGCCCGCGCGCGGCAGGCCCAGCGGGTGGAGGACGTGAACGGCTGGCTCGGAGCGCCGGGCGCCGGGGAGCCGCCCCGGCCCGCCCTGGTGCTGCCGCTGCCGCACGCGGAAGGGGACCGCGACCTGGGCTTCCTGGTGGCGGGCCTGAGCCCCGCCCTGCGGCTGGAGGGGGAGTACCGGGGCTTCCTCGAGCTGGTGGCGGGGGCGCTGGCCACGGCGGTCTCCAGCGCTCGCGCGCAGCAGGAGGCCCGCGCGCGGATGGAGCAGCTGGCGGCCCTGGACCGGGCCAAGACGGCCTTCTTCAGCAACGTGAGCCACGAGTTCCGCACGCCCCTGACGCTGATGCTCGGGCCCGTGGAGGACGCGCTGTCGGACGCGGGGGAGCCGCTGGGGCCGCGGCAGGCCGAGCGCCTGTCCCTGATCCAACGCAACGCCGGCCGGCTGCTCAAGCTGGTCAACACGCTGCTCGACTTCACCCGCACGGAGGCCGGACGCGTGCGCGCGGCCTTCCAGCCCACGGACCTGTCCGCCTTCACCGCGTCGCTGGTGAGCCACTTCGAGTCCATCGCGAAGCGCGCCCAGCTGACCCTCACGCTCGACGTGGCGCCCCTGCCGGAGCCCGTCTGGGTGGACCGCGAGATGTGGGAGAAGATCGTCTTCAACCTGCTCTCCAACGCGATGAAGTTCACGTTCGAGGGCGGCGTCCACGTCCGGCTGCACGCCGAGGAGGGCGAGGCGCGGCTGACGGTCCGGGACACCGGCGGCGGCATCCCGGAGGCGGAGCTGCCGCACATCTTCGAGCGCTTCCACCGCGTGGAGAGCGTCCGCTCGCGCAGCCACGAGGGCAGCGGCATCGGGCTGAGCCTGGTGCAGGAGCTGACGAAGCTGCACGGGGGCACGGTGGGCGTGAAGAGCGCGCTGGGGCAGGGCACGACCTTCTGTGTCGCGGTGCCCCTGGGCCACGGGCACCTGCCGCCGGAGCAGCTCGCCCCCGACGGAGCGGGGCCCGCGCGCTCCAGCGCGCAGAGCGCGTCCGTCTACGTCGACGAGATTCGCGGATGGCTGGGCACGGCTCCGGCGCAAGCGGCCCCGGAAGGCGCGAAGGCCGTCCCGCTGCTGCCCCCCATGTCCGCGAGGGTGCTGGTGGTGGACGACAACGCGGACCTGCGCGCGTACATCTCGGGGTTGCTGGACGCGTCGGTGACGGTGGAGACCGCGGAGGATGGCTTCGCCGCGCTCCAGGCCATCCGCGCGCGCCCGCCCGACCTGGTGCTGAGCGACGTGATGATGCCGCGCCTGGGCGGGTTCGGCCTGCTGCGCGAGCTGCGCGCGGACCCGAGGCTGCGGGCCATCCCCTTCGTCCTGCTGTCCGCGCGCGCGGGCGAGGAGGCCTCGGTGGAGGGCCTGGAGGCGGGCGCGGATGACTATCTGGTGAAGCCCTTCTCCGCGCGCGAGCTGGCGGCGCGGGTGCGCACCCAGTTGGAGATGGCGCGGGTGCGCCGCGAGGTGGCGGAGCTGGCGGCGCGCGAGGCGTTGTTGCGGGAGGCGGTCCGCGCGCGGGACGAGTTCCTGTCGGTGGTGAGCCACGAGCTGAAGACGCCGCTGGCGTCCTTCCGCCTCCAGTTGGACCTCATCGAGCGGAGCCTGGGGCCGGAGGAGCACGCCCGGTTGGGAGAGCGGCTCGCGCTCACGCGGAGGCAGGTGCAGCGGCTGGCCACGGTGGTGGAGCGGCTGCTCGACGTGTCCAGGCTGTCCTCGGAGCCGGTGGACCTGCACGTGGAGGACGTGGACCTCGCCGCGGTCGTGGCGGAGGAGGTGGACCGGTCGCGGGAGGAGCTGGCGCGGGAGGGTTGCGAGGTGGCGTTGCGCCTCGCGGGGCCGGTGCGGGGCCGGTTCGACCGGGGGCGCGTGGCGCAGGTGGTGCAGGGCCTGCTGTCCAACGCGGGCAAGTACGGGCCGGACAAGCCGGTGGAGGTGCGGGTGGAGCAGGTGGGCCCGGACGCGCGCCTGACGGTGGTGGACCACGGCATGGGCGTGCGCCCGGAGGACCGGGAGCGCATCTGGAGGCGCTTCGAGCGCGCGGTGCCCGTGCGCAACTTCGGAGGGCTGGGCCTGGGGCTGTGGATCGTCCTCCAGGTGGTGGAGGCCCACGGCGGCAGCGTCGGCGTGTCGGAGACGCCAGGGGGCGGCGCCACCTTCACGGTGTCACTGCCCCTGGCGGGCCCGCCAGCCTGACGGGGCGTTACTTCGCTTCGGGAGCGAACGCGTCGAGTCGTTGACGGAGTTGTACGACACGGTCGCGCCAGGATGGGGGATGGTGGTCACCGTGCTCTGGGAGACATTGCCTCCCGAAGACAAATGGATATTCATTCCTGGATGACTAGTCAAATTAGTCATGAATTGCTGCTTTGTGGGTATCTTTTCATTGTCCCTGATGCAGCGAGGCCCGCACTCTCCGTGGAGGAGAGGCGGGCCCCGTGTCTGGCTTTGGCTGTCTGACTACGAGCAACCCACTACTTGGAATCCACCACCAGCACCATCCAGCGGTCCGTGGCGTGGTCGATGCGCACGTTGGCGGCGCCAGCCTCCTGGAGCTGCTGCACCACGCGCTCCAGGAACTGGAGCTGATCCGCCGGCGCGTCCACGAACACGTTGCGCGAACCCGGGCCCTTCGCCTTCGGCTTCTTCGCCGGCGCCGCGCCCGCGTGCAGCTCCGGAGCCGCCGCGGCCTTCAGCAGCGTCCCCGCGTCCTCCGCCGTCACCTCGGCGCGCTCGTCCTGCACGTCCACGTCCTGCTCCTCCTTGGAGGCGGCGACCGGCGCCGCGGCCGGCTGCGAGGCCAGCTCCTTCTTCGCCTGGTCGCGCAGCTCGTTGAACGTGCGCAGGTTGATGGTCGCGCCGAAGCGGTCCTTGAAGGTTTCCAGGGCGTCCTGGCGGCTCAGGTCGGGCTGGTGGCGGAAGAGGTCGAGCAGGAACGCGTGGCGCTCCTGCGACTGCTCCTGGGAGGTCCTGGGCATGGCTGTGTGGCTCCGGCGGTGTGGCCGCTTGAAGAAAGGCGGCGCACCCTATACCCGAGCCTCCCCCCGAGCGAAAGCCAGGGGGCCGCTACCGCCCGCGAGGGCCCGGACGCGGCGTGCGGCCGCCGCCCCGAGGCCCGGACGGACGCGGCTGCGCCGGACGGGGCCACGCGTTCGTGGCCAGGCCCTCCTCTGCGCTCGCGCCCTCCGCGGCGCGGCGCAGGCGCGCGGCCTCCGCGGCGGACTCCGGCGGCACCAGCGCCTTGGGCCCCCGGCCAATCAGGTCCTCGCGCCCGGCCAGCTTCAGCGCCTCGCGCGCCAGCGGCCAGTGCTCCGGGTTCCAGTACAGGAGCAGCGCCTTCTGGAGCCGCTTCTCGCGCAGGCCCTTCGCCGTGTAGACGGGCTCCATCTTCAGCGGGTCCAGGCCCGTGTAATACATGGCCGTGGCCACCGACATGGGCGTGGGGATGAAGTCCTGCACCTGCCGGGGCCGCTTGCCCTTCTCCTTCAGCCACTGCGCCAGCATCACCATGTCCTCCAGCGTGGAGCCGGGGTGGCCGCTGATGAAGTAGGCGATGTCGTACTGCTCCTTGCCCGCGTCCTCGCTGGCGCACGCGAACATGTGCTGGAAGCGCTCGAAGCTCTCGATGCCGGGCTTCTTCATCTTCTCCAGCACGCGCGGCGACACGTGCTCCGGCGCCACGGACAGCTGGCCGCCCACGTGGTGCGCCGCCAGCTCCTTCACGTACTCCGGCGAGCGCTCCGCCAGGTCGTACCGCACGCCGCTCGCGATGAAGACGTGCTTGATGCCCGGCTCCTCGCGCACCTCCCGCATCAGCGAGATGAGCGGCCCGTGGTCCGTCTGGAGGTTCTCGCACACGCCCGGGTGCACGCACGACAGCTTGCGGCAGCGGCTCTCGATGTCCGGGCTCTTGCACTTGAGCTTGTACATGTTCGCCGTGGGGCCCCCCAGGTCCGTGATGGTCCCCCGGAAGTCCCCCATGCGCCGCAGCTCGCGCACCTCGCGCATCACGCTCTGGGCGGAGCGGCTCTGGATGACGCGCCCCTCGTGCTCCGTGATGGAGCAGAAGGTGCAGCCGCCAAAGCACCCGCGCATCAGCACCACCGAGTGCTTCACCGTCTCGTACGCGGGGATGGGCTCCCGGTACATGGGGTGCGGCACGCGGTTGAACTTCAGGTCATACAGCTCGTCCATGGCCACCGTGGACGTGTCCCCGGGCGCGTCCCCGGCGCCGTCCTCCAGCGGCCGGGCGGGCGGGTTCA
Organism: Corallococcus sp. RDP092CA; assembly: GCF_041903675.1. NCBI lineage: Bacteria > Pseudomonadati > Myxococcota > Myxococcia > Myxococcales > Myxococcaceae > Corallococcus > Corallococcus sp. RDP092CA. Next base: position 7,901 of record NZ_JAYESI010000008.1, read on the forward strand.
TGTAGATGGCGCGGTTGCCGTGGCGCTGCGCGATGGCGCGCGCGTTGCCGGGGTTGGTCTCCAGCTGGAAGTCCCGGCTCATCACCGCGAAGGCGCGCGTGTCCGCCACCACCTCCTCGTAGGAGGGCAGCACCACCACCTTCGAGTCCGCCGCGCGCCTCGCCGGGTCCGCCTCCAGGGCCTTCATCGCCGCGTCGCTGATGAGGTGCGCGGTGCCCCGGATGTCCTTCAGGTCCTCGATGCGCTCGCCCCGGTTGAGCCGGTCGGCGATCTCCCAGATGGGCCGCTCGCCCATGCCGAACACCAGCAGGTCCGCCTTGGCGTCGAAGAGGATGGAGCGGCGCACCTTCTCGCTCCAGTAGTCGAAGTGCGCGATGCGGCGCAGGCTGGCCTCGATGCCGCCCAGGACGATGGGCACCTCAGGGTACGCCTCCCGGCAGCGCTGCGCGTAGACGATGGAGGCCCGGTCCGGCCGGCAGTTCGTCCGCCCGCCCGGGCTGTACTGGTCCTCCGAGCGGTTCTTCTTCTGGGCCGTCAGCCGGTTGAGCATCGAGTCCAGGTTGCCCGCCGCCACCCCGAAGAAGAGCCGGGGCGCCCCCAGCGCCTTGAAGGGCTCCGCCGAGTGCCAGTCCGGCTGGGGGATGATCCCCACCTTGAAGCCCCGCTCCTCCAGGAAGCGCGCGATCAGCACCGGCCCGAAGGCCGGGTGGTCCACGTAGGCGTCGCCGCTCACGATGATGATGTCGCACTGCTCCCACCCCCGGGCCTGCATGTCGGCGCGGGTGACGGGGAGGAACGGGTGGGCGTAGCGCGGGGTGATGGAGGCCATGGGCGTGCTCCCCTCAACAGCGGGGGGAGGGCCCAACCAACCCCATCAGGGCGGGCCCTGTCCACTGCGACGGCCGCCCGCCCGCCTGTTCCCCGAGGGGCCGGCGACCTGTCAGGTCGTCCAAACCCAGACACCGCGTGCGTCGTTTCTCGACTCCTCGCAAAGAATGACAACCGGGTCATTGGGGCTCCAATGGGGTGTCTGTGCCCCTGGATCTGGGTACAGCTTTGCCCGTATTGCTAGAAAAATCCGTTTGTGGCAGAGAATTGTTCACGGGCCTGGCTGTCATTGTCTGGCATCAGGCCCGCTCCCCACATCCCGGCACCGCCCTTCTCATTGGAGAGAGTCATGTCCTTGCGCCGTCCGCTGTCCCTGTTCGCCTCCCTGCTGGTGCTGGGCGGCTGCGGTACCGAAACCCTGGAGGACGGCGCGGTCGTGGGCGAGGCCCGGTCGGCGTTGCACACGGGCATCGACCTGGCGGTGTCCGAGGTGGGGGTGACGTGTGAGGGCGACACGCTGACGGTGACGGGCGCCATCCAGAACGCGGCGCCCACGGGCATCGACCCGTCCATCGCGGGCATCTACGCGGGGAACCCGGCGGAAGGGGGCACGCTGCTCGACACCATCGACGTGCCCTGGCTGGTGGGCCAGGAGCGCTATCCGTTCTCCAAGGTGGTGACGGTGCCGGAGGGCACGCAGCGGCTGTACGTGGTCGCGGACACCTTCGACTTCTTTCCGGAGGACGACGAGACGAACAACACGGCGGTGGTCACGCTGTCGGCCGACGGCGGCTGTGTGGCGAACCAGGCGCCGGTGGCGATGTGCGAGAACGTGACGGTGGTGGCGGACGCGGCCTGCTCGGCGCCGGCGTCCATCGACAACGGCTCGTATGACGTGGACCTCTTCCCGCAGGCGCTGAGCCGTCAGCAGAGCCCGGCGGGGCCCTACACGGTGGGCGCGACGCCGGTGACGCTCACGGTGTCGGACGGCATGGACTCGGCTTCGTGCTCCGCGACGGTGACGGTGGTGGACCAGACGGGGCCGGTGGCCGGGGCGAGCAGGGACCTGGTGCTGCCGCGCTCGCCGTTCGCGGACTACAAGACGGTGACGCTGGCGGACTGCGCGCAGGCGGCGACGGACAACTGCGGCGGGACGATGAACCTCCAGCAGTCCGCCACCATCCTCCGCGTGGAGTCGGATGAGACGGAGGACGCGCTGGTCAGCCTGAACCTCTTCAAGTGCGACGACATCAAGCTGGCCGCGGACCGGAAGTCCGCGCAGCTGCGCGCGGAGTCCAGCCTGCTGGGCAACGGCCGCGTCTACACGATGGTCTACGAGGTGAAGGACGCCTCTGGCAACGCGACCACGGGCACGTGCAAGGTGAAGGTCCCCAGCCTCCAGGGCCTCATCTCCATCGGCGTGGGCCCCGCGTACTGCCAGGGCACGGGCTGCCCGGCGGGCACGGGCAGCGGGCTGCTCTGCTCGCTGCTGTAGCCCGCGAGGGGCGTGCTCGCGGTGATGACGGCCCGGGTCCGCGAGGGTGCGCGGCCCGGGCCGTCGTGCGTGAAGCGGCGGGGCTTCACCGCCGGTGCAGGCGTGCGAGGGGCCCTCGCGCGCGTTGACGCAGATCGACGCCTCCCCTAGCTTGGCCGGCTCCCGGCACCGCCCTCTCCGGCGTTGTGGAAGGGCCGCCGCGAGCACCCCGTATGATGCGCAGGACGGACGAGGAGTCGGGTCAGGGGGAGGCGCCGCGGGACGAGCGTGCTCCGGACGACCTCATGCCCGCGCTCCGCGTGGAGTACGACACGGACGTCCAGGCGGGACACGCCGCGCCCGTGCTGCGGGTCCGGCCGTCCTGGCCGCCGCGCGAGGAGGACGCCGAGCCCGCGCCGAAGCCGACGGAGGTGAAGGGCAGGGCGTCCGCGAAGGCGAGGACGCTGACCTTCCGCGAGCTGGACTCCGAGGCGCTGGCCTCCATGTCGGCCTCCCACCGCGTGAACCGCGCGGTGCCCACGCGCCCCGCCGCGCGGGGGGACGAAGCCACCAGTTCGCCGGGCAACGAGGCGCTGGGCACGCGGGACTCCGAGCCCTTCGTCGCGGACGCCGCATCGGGTGCGGCGCCACACCGCGCGCCGGAGCCGCCCGCGCCGGAGCTGGTCCGCGTGGAAGATGCCGCCGACGCGCGCCCGCCGGAGGAGTCGCCCACCCGCGACGTGTCCGCGTCAGGTGACGCCACCCCGGCGGAGCGACAGGCCATGCAGGCCGCCGTGTCGTCCGGGCGCCGCCGGGAGCAGTGGGTCGCCCCGTCCTACCTGCCGGAAGACCTGCGCGACGCGCTGGTGGCCGAGCGCAGCCAGTACCGCGCACAGCGGCTCCAGGAGGCCCGCGAGGTGGGGCTGGCCGGGCCCGGCGTGCTGGGGCTCGTGCCCGTCCCCGCCGCGGATCCGGACTGGTCCGGGGGCTCGCTGCTGGGCTTCCTGGGCGAGGAGCTGGTGTTCGCGGGGAACATCGTCCACCTGGACTTCGAGTCCGGCCGCGTCTTCGCCGCGTCGGACTCCGGCGAGGACCTGGACCGCCGCGTCCTCTCCTGCGAGCGCTGGTGCTACCGGCCCTATGACTTCGCGGAAGCCCTGTGCGCGGCCGCGGCCGCCTACGAGGACCGCGTCCCCGCGCTCGACAAGGCCCTGGCGCGCGCGAAGGGGGAGCTCCTCCCATCCCCGGCAGCTCCCCGGGACGCGGAGCTCATCCCCGTGGACCGGCTGTGGCGCCAGCCGTGGGGCAGCATCTGGGGCCCACCCGGCACCGGAAAGACGACGGCCGTCGCGGACCTCATCGCCCGCGCCCTGCGCGCCTATCCGGACGAGCGCATCCTCGCGGTGGCCCCCACCAACCGCGCGGCGGACGAGCTGGTGCTGCGCGTCAGCGCCCTGCTGGAGCGTGAGCCCATCCCGCTGCGCCCGCTGGCCCGCAGCATCTTCCGGGGTGGCACCGGCGCCAGCGAGGCCCTCCACAAGCTGCCCACCGTGGCGCTGGAGGAGAACAAGTCCAGCAAGCTCATCAACACCATCCAGCAGCGCGAGCGCGAGCTCACCCTGGAGCGCGCCCGGGGCGGCGCCGCGCCGGAGCTCGCCCGCATGCAGGCGGAGCTGCGCACGCTGCGCGGCCGCGTGAAGGACCCCACGCTCAAGGAGGCGGAGAAGGGCGACAGCCCCCTCATGGTGCTCACCGTGCACCGCGCCCTGCGGCTCGTGTCGGAACTGGAGGGCGAGGAGACCTTCCAGCGGCTCGTCGTGGACGAGGCCGGCATGGTGACGCGCGCGGCGACGGCGCTGCTGGCCCCGCTGGCGAGGCAGGTGACGCTCGCGGGCGACCCCAAGCAGATCGGCCCCGTGAGCCGCGCGGCGGAAGGGGCGGGGAGGGGCACCCAGACGTGGCTCCGCGCCAGCGCCCTGTCCCACCTGGAGGACGCGGTGAGGGACGCCGAGCGCCCGGACGTGCTGCTCCTGCGCACCCAGCACCGCATGCACCCGGACATCGCGAAGGTGGTGAGCCACTTCTGCTACGGCGGCGCGCTGGAGGACGGCGACCTCGTGAAGGACCGCGCCCGGAAGCCCCCGCCCGTGCCCGCCTTCCCGTCCCGCGCCATGTGGCTGGTGCTGGATGGCCTCAGCCGCGACACCCGCCGCCTCACCCACGGCCGCGGCGAGACGGGCTCCGGCTACCAGCGCGAGCTGTCCGCGGAGCTCGCCGTGACGCTGGCCCGCCAGGCCGTGCGCCTGGGCCTCACCGTGCTGTGCGTGACGCCCTACCGCGCGCAGGCGGCGCTGCTGCGCAAGCTGGGCAACGCGGCGGGGCTGCGCCACGACATGTTCAGCGCCTCCACCATCCACCGCCAGCAGGGCACCCAGTACGACGTGGTGATGGTGGACACCGTGGCCGGGGGCCGGCCCTTCCCGCCGCACACGCTGGTGCCCATCCTCAACGTCGCCGCCAGCCGCGCGAAGGAGTACCTGCTGGTGCTCGCCTCGCGCGCGGAGGCCCGCGCCTCGCCCGTGCCCGCGCGCTTCCTGTCGCTGCTCCCCCGCGTGCGCGTCCACGCGGGCACGCCGCCGAAGCTGGAGCTGCTCGCCGCCCAGCCGCGCCCCCCACCTCCGCCCCCGCCGCCGCTGGTGCCCATGGGGCTGGGCGGCGAGATCGCGGGCGGCAAGGACACCGGCCCGCTCTTCACCCAGGAGCAGGTCTCCCTCTTCGAGCGCCGCTTCGACGACGGCCACCACCTGGTGCGCGGCGTCGCCGGCAGCGGCAAGACGTACGTGCTGGCGCACTGGGCCGCGCGCTACCTCCTGGAGAACCCGCGCGCCCGGGTGCTGGTGTCCTTCTACAACCGCTCGCTCGCGCCGCTCGTGGACAAGCTGCTCGTGGAGGCGCTCACCGTGCGCGCGGGCCCGGAGCGGGTGCGTCCGCTCAAGGCCCAGGTGACGGTGAAGCACGTGGGCGCGCTCCGGCGGCTGGAGCCCCACACCTTCGACGCCGTCTTCGTGGACGAGGCGCAGGACATGGACGCCAGGGGCCTGGCGGCCCTGCACGCCCTGGTGCGCCCGCGCGTGGGCGAGGACGGCCGCGAGTCCCGCTGCTTCCAGCTGTTCATGGACGACTCGCAGAACGTCTACGGCCAGGTGCCCATCGACCACCTGAGGGAGCAGCTCCCCGAAGGGCTGTCCTTCCGGGGCCGCACGCGCGTGCTCAAGGAGACCTTCCGCGCCACGCGCGACATCCTCGACGTGGCCTTCAACGTGGTGCTGGACCCCTTGCGCCAGCACCGCGTCACCGACCCCGGCATGCGCGAATACATGAAGGCCGGGGAGCTGGCCCGCGAGCGGCTCCTGTGGCTGCCGGAGGAGACGCTGGAGGGCCTCTACCGCGTGCAGTCCACCGAGCGCGGCGGCGTGCTGCCCCAGGTGAAGGACTTCGCCTCCAGCACCGGCGAGGCGCGCTGGGTGGCCAGGGAGGTGGCCCGGCTCGTGCGCGAGGAGGGCGTCCACCCCGGCGACATCCTGGTGGTCGCGCCGGTGATGCCCGCGTCGTTCACGGACGCGCTGCGCAAGGCGGGCGTGCCCGCGGAGGCCTACGGCGGCAAGGGCGGACGGGACGTGACGGACTTCCGGGTGAGCGGCGTGGACCACGTGCGCGCCACCACGGTGTTCTCATGCAAGGGCCACGAGTGCCCCGTCGTCTTCTTCGCGGGGCTGGAGGCCCTGGACTCCATCGAGGCGTGGATGGCGGGCGCTCGCGAGCGCAACGAGCGTGAGAACGAACGCATCCGCCGCGCCATGTTCTACGTCGGGGCCACCCGCGCGATGAAGCGCCAGTACCTCACCGGCGTGCGCGGGGGCCGCTTCCTGCGGGTGGCCGCGTCCTACGTGGAGACGCTGTCCGGCCACCGCCCGGCGCCCTGAGCGCGGGCACCCGGGGGCTTCGTTACATCCTCCAGCCGCCGGTGACGTCCGCGCGCTTGCCGAACGTCGGCTGCCCGTACACCTCGCGGAAGCGCGCGCGCAGCAGGTCAAACGTCTGCTGCAGGTCCGGCGCCGCGGCGCGCGCGTCCGGCAGCTGTCCGCCCATGCGCGCGAAGCAGCGGTTCATGGCGCCATCCAGCCACTGCGCCACCGCGGGGGTGTCCTGGTCCTGGAGCCGCTCGAAGACGGCCAGCGCGCGCTCCAGCGTCTCGCCCACGAGCTCCGTGGAGTCCACGGTGCTGCCAGCGCAAAGCCTCGCGGCCCGAACCTCCAGGGCCGGACGATGCTTGCGAACGAACTCCCCGAAGGCATGCAGATTCACGGTGACCATTCTTAACCCTTCGCCCCCTCGATGTCAGAACGCCGGACGCGAAAAACCTTGGCCACCGGGCACCATGCAGCGTGACGCTGGAAAAGGATGGTGGGGTGATTCATGTATCACTCCCCGTCCTGGCAAGCGAGCCACCGTGGGCGTTGGCGCCTGCCCATGGGTCGTGCGGGCCACTGGGTGGGATTGGGCAGACCCAGGGCGTCCGGGTTGTTCTCCGCGCGCTTCAGATGAAGGCAGGGGATATGCGCCATACGGTGGAGCTGGCGGAGCTGGGCGGAAATGACGAAGGGCCTCGTGTCTTGATGTTGCCGGGACTGGGCGCTCGTGGATCGGGCTTTCGCGAGCTCGCGTCGCGGCTGACAGGGGTCGCGCGTCCCGTGCTCGTCGAATACCCGGAAGGCGAGCGCGCGGCCTGCGGCGCGAGGGCGCTGGCGGAGCAGGTGCTGCGCGTCACCGGAAACGTGGACGCGGTGGTGGCCAGCTCCTTTGGCGGCATGGTGGCGGCGCACCTGGCCGCGGGTGGTGCGACTCGCGGCGTCGCGTTCCTGGGCGCCTTCACGCGCACCTCGCACGTGGGGCCTCGCGGGCGGCTCATCGCGATGATGGGCCCCATCGCGGTGGTGGGGCGCCCTGGACGCGTCGCGGCGTCGCTGGCGGCGTGGCGGCTGGTGCCCTCCCACCAGGTGGCAGACGTGGTGCCCACGACGACACGGGAGCGCCTGTCGACGCTGCGGCGCGCGCTCTCCATCCACGCGGAGCCGCCGCCGCCGGACCTGCGGCCGTTGAAGGTGTCGTGTCTGTGTATCCAGGGGGACCGGGACGTGCTGGTGCCGCCGTCCTCCCTGGAGCGGCTGGCCGCGTCGCTGCCGGAAGGCACGCCCCGGCACCTGCTGCGCGGCGCGGGACATGTGCCCTATTTCTCGCACCCGGACGCGTGCGCGCGGCTGCTCACGCCGTGGCTCCAGGCGCTCTCGCCCGCGGGGCTCGCCGGGCTGGCGGCGGCCCTGGAGGCGGAGGAGGGGGCCGTGGCCTGACGCCGCACGGGGCCTTGACAGCGCGCGCACCGGGCGACGGATCCGTCCGCCCGTCGGGGGGGTGTACGGACAGGGAGCCGGGAAGTAGTTTCGCCCCCGACGATGTCGACCCGTCCTCTTCGCGCGCTCCTCCTCCTGTCGTTCCTGTCCACGGCGGCCCAGGCCGCTCCTGAAACCGCCCCCGGGCTGGCCGCGTCGCCCGTGCTGCCCACCGTGCCGGCCCAGGCCGCGACGCCCGCGCCCGCGCCTCGCCGCACCGTGCTGCTGCTGGGCGACAGCCTCATCGCCACGGGCTTCGGGGAGTACCTCCAGAACCAGCTCGCCGCGCACCCGCGCATCCGCTGTGAGCGCCGCGCGAAGTCGTCCACGGGCCTCGCCCGGCCGGACTTCTTCGACTGGCTGGAGGTCGGTCAGCAGGAGGTGAAGCAGCACCAGCCGGACGTGGTGGTGGTCATCCTCGGCGGCAATGACGGGCAGGCCCTGCACACGCGGCAGGGGCACGCCACCGTGGCCTGGGGCAAGCCGGACTGGCAGGGCGAGTACCGCCAGCGGCTCACGGAGTTCGTCACCGCCATCTCCGCGCCGGGCCGGAAGATCGTCTGGTTGGAGCTGCCCGCCACGGGCCGCCAGCGCTTCGAGCAGAAGCTCGCGGTGATCCGCGACGTGCAGCGCGAGGTCATCTCCGGGCGCGAGGACGCCGTGCACCTGGAGACGCGGCCCTACTTCACCGACGCGCGCGGCAAGGCGCTGAGCCAGGCCCGCGTCGAGGGCTTCCGCAAGCCCATGCGCCTGCGCATGACGGACGGCGTGCACTTCACCGTGGCCGGCGGGCGCTACTTCGCGAACAAGGTGTACCCGGAGGTGCTGGGCGTGCTGGGCCTGGAGCCCGAGGAGCAGCACACCTCGCGTCCCAAGGCCGCGCCGGCGCGGCCGGCGATGCAGGCCCTGGCCCCCGTGGCTCCGGCGCCCCCGGAGCCGCCGTAGCCTCCCGCCCGCGTCAGGAGTGGCGCGGCCAGGAGTGCTCGCCGCCCGCGTCGGGACGGAGCCGGCGCACGGCGCGCAGGAGCAGCTCCTCGTCGCGCGGGTTGGCCAGGAAGCCGCGCGCGTCCAGCTTGCGCGCCCGGTCGAAGCCCTCGTCGTCCGACGTCCCGTGGACGATGAGCGCGCCCTCGATGTGGACCTCGCCCGCGAGCAGCCCCTCCATGGCCTGGAGGGGGGCGAGCACCACGTCGTTCACCGTCGAGTGCAGCACCTCCAGCGGCGTGGCCACGCGCGACGCGATGCCGTTGCGCGCCAGCGTGCGGGAGATGAGCACCGCGGTGACGGGCGGCCACCCGTAGAGCATCAGCGGGGCGCTGGGCACGGCGGGGCGGCGCGGCTCCGGCGCGGCCTCGGCCGTCTCGCGGATGCCATAGAGGGCGCTGAGCGCGCGGGACAGGGCGCCGTCGGAGGCCAGGTGCGGCTCCACCCGCGCCTTGCCGGACACCGCCCGCACGTCATCCACCGCGTCCAGCGACAGCGGCGCGGGCACGGCCAGGTGGAGCACCTCCTTGTCCTCGCGCGTCTCCAGCCGCAGCGGCACGACGCCGTACTGCCGGGCGATGCGCGCGGGCACCAAGTCCGTCAGGGAGCGGTCGAGCGGATGCCGGTCCAGGTCCACGGCGTCCACGTCGAACTGGAGGGCCAGCCCGCGCAGCACGTCCGCCTCCGTGCACACGCCCTCGCTCACCAGGGCGCGGCCCAGGGGGACATGCACCTCGTGGTGGTGCACCAGCCCCAGCCGGAGCTGGCCCCGGTCAACCACCCCCAGCTCCAGGAGGATCTCCCCCAACGGGCGTCTGGATCCGATCTCCATGCCCACTCAACGTGGCAACCCGCCCGGCCCGCGACGACGGTCGGACGAGGGCCCGGTCGCCCGCCCGCCCTCAAGCCGCGTGAAGGGCGGCGGGGCCTCCTTCACGACCCGTGCGCGGGGAACAGCGCTTCGTAGGCCTCCGGCTTGAAGCCCACGGTGACGGCCTCCCTCGAGACGAGCACGGGCCGCTTCACCAGCTTCCCGTCCTTCGCCAGCCACTCCACGAGCTCCGCGTCGGAGGCCGCGTCGACCTTCTCCTTGCCGAGCGCGCGGTAGCTCTGGCCGCTGGTGTTGAGCCACTTGCGCACGGACACGCCGCTCCGGGCGATCCACTGCCGCAGCTCCGCCACGGTGGGGGGCTGGTCCACGATGGGGCGCGTCTTGTAGGAGACGCCGCGCGCCTCCAGCCACTTCAGCGCCTTCCTGCAGGTGTCACAGCCGGAGTACGTCAGCACGAGGAGGTCATCGGACATGCGCGGGCTTCTACCAGAGCGCCCGCAGGAAGAGACGCGGAGGCCCTGCCTCCCCGCTTGCAGGGGAGGCGGGCCGCCGTGCCCCGGCGCCTGCCCCGCGGGGCCGGGAAGCGCATCCTTTCCCAAGCCATCCCATTCCCCGGAAGGAGACGCATGGAGGGCACTCGCGCCGAACCCATCCCCGCCCTGGAGGAGCCGCTGGAGGGGCTGCCCTCGAAGCGCCGGCGGGGCTGGTGGATTCCAGGGGTGCTGGTGCTCATCGCGCTCCTGGCGTTCATCCTCTCGCGGCACGCGGAGGAGAAGCAGTTCCTGGAGCTCCTGCGGCAGGCCCGGCCCGCGTGGCTGCTGGTGGCCGCCGCGTTCCAGGTGGGCACGTACCTGTGCGTGGCGGCCATCTGGTGGGTGGTCCTGCACCGGGCGAGGCGCAAGGCGTCGCTCTGGTCGCTGGCGCGGCTGTCGCTGATGAAGCTCGCGTTCGACCAGGTGATTCCCACCGGCGGCGTGGGCGGGTCGCTGCTCGTGGGGCGCGGGCTGCGCCGCGAGGGCGCGAGCCCCGGCACCGCCGCCGGCGCGGTGCTGCTCACCGTGCTGTGCTTCTACATCGCGCAGGCGCTGGGCGTGGGCACCAGCCTCTTCTTCCTCTGGCGCAGGTCCGAGCTGAACAGCTGGATCCAGATCCTCGTCACCGGCTTCGGCGTGCTGGCGGTGCTCATCCCCATGGCCATCCTCTGGGTCACCCGGCACCGCGATTGGAAGCCGGGCCGCTTCACCCGGCGCATCCCGTCCCTGGGCGCGATGCTCAAGGCCATCGCGGAGGTGCCGCCCGGGATGCTGCTCGACCCCGGCCTGCTCGCGCGCGGCGTCGTCCTGCAACTGGCGGTGTACGTGCTGGACGCGGCCACGCTGGGCGCCATGCTCCGCGCCATGGGACAGGACGTCCCCCTGAGCACCGTGTTCGTCAGCTTCATGGTGGCCTCCATGGCGGAGACGGTGTCCATCATCCCCGGCGGCGTGGGCACCTACGAGGCCACGTCCGTGGGCATGCTCAACCTCTTCGGCGTCCCGGTGGAGGCGGCGCTCGCGGGCACCCTGCTCCTGCGCGGCTTCACCCTGTGGCTGCCCCTGCTGCCCGGCCTCTACCTCCTGCGCCACGCCTTTGGCCGCCCGCTCGAGCCCGGCGGGCAGGCGGGCTGAACTCCGCCGGAGGCCGCGGAACGCCGGCCGTCTCCGCGCCGCTTCCCGAGGCCGGCCCGGTTGCGCGATGGTTCGCTCCCGCGTGGACGACACCACCGGCGAAAGCGAAGCGCTCATGAACCAGGGCCCGGCGCTCTTCCTCCACCCCGGCGTGAAGGTCCGCCCGTGCGAGTGGGGCATGGGCGTCTTCACGGACGTCTTCATCGCCGCGGGCGAGCTCATCGAGGAGTGCCACTACCTCAAGGTCCCGCGGCGCCAGTGCCAGGGCGAGCCGCTCGACGACTACGTCTTCGAGATCCGCTGGCACCGCCACGAGGCGCCGCGCGAGGGCGACTGGGTCGCCATCGTGATGGGCTATGGGATGATCTACAACCACGCGAGCGACCCCAACGCGGCCTACAGCCGCGCGGAGGACCGCGATGTGTTCCGTTATCACGCACTGCGGGACATCCACCCGGGCGAGCAGATCTGCATCAGTTACGGAGAGAACTGGTGGAGGGCGCGAGGTGAGGAAGTTCCTCCCTGAGTCGCCGCTGCACCGTGTGCGCACCTGACCGGTGCATTCGCACTTCCTGCGCCGTGAGCGCGGCTTCTTCCTTGAGAAGCGAGGAAACGCCCCGAAACGAAATCCCCGCTATCCGCGTGGGGGGCAACCAGTACAATGCGGGCCGCCTGTGCGCCGGTCGCCTGTCAGGCCGCGCGGGTGCGAGGAATGCCAGACATCATGCCATTGCGTCGTTTCTACCTGTCCTCCGCTCTCGTGCTGTCCGCCTCCGCCTGCACTGGCAACATCGGCGGGCAGGACGCGGAGCCTGAAAGCGCGGCGGCACCCGCGCGGGTGCGCCGGCTGACGCGCGACGAGTACAACAAGTCCGCCTCCGCGGTGCTGGGCACGGAGGTGGACATCGCCCAGGGCTTCGCGGCCGAGGACACCATCCTCGGCTTCTCCACGCACGAGCGGCTCCAGGTGACGTCGCTCCTGGCGGATCAGATCGACACCGCCGCGGTGGCGCTGGCGGAGCAGGGCAAGTCACAGCTCAGCGACCTCTACGCGTGCCCCAAGGGCAAGACGCAGGACGAGTGCGCGCGCGCCTTCATCCAGCGCGTGGGGGAGCACGCCTTCCGCCGGCCGGTGACGGCGGACGAGGAGGCGGACCTGCTGGCCCTCTTCAACGAGGGCAAGGCGAACGGGACCATGGAGTCGGGCGCGGAGCTGGTGCTCCAGGCGCTCTTCTCCTCCGCGTCGTTCCTGTACCGCACGGAGCTGGGGCCGGAGAACGCGCGCAAGGGGCAGGTCGTGGAGCTGACCCCCTACGAGATCGCCTCCGAGCTCTCCTACATGGTGACCGGCGGACCGCCGGACGCCACGCTGCTCGCGTCCGCCAAGGCCGGCACGCTGTCGTCTCCGGACGAGCGCGAGGCCCAGGCGCGCCGCCTGCTCAAGACGGACGCCGCGCAGGCGAAGCTGCGCCAGTTCTTCATCGAGTGGCTGGGGCTGAGCGGCCTGGCCAAGGTGAACAAGAACAACCTCGTGTACCCGGACTACAGCGTGGACTTCCGCGACTCCATGGTCCGCGAGCGCGACGCCTTCATCGACTTCATCGTGAAGGAGCACTCGGGCTCCGTGGAGGAGCTGCTGGGGGCGAAGTACTCGTTCGTGGACGAGACGCTGGCCAGCTTCTACGGCGGCCTGGAGCGCACGGACGTGAACGACGACACGGGGCTGGGCCGCGTGACGCTGCCGCCGGAGCGCCAGGGCATCCTCACGCAGGCGGGCGTGATGTCCACCTACGCCCACTTCGACTCGTCCTCGCCCATCAAGCGCGGCAAGTTCGTGCTCACGCGCCTGCTGTGCCGCACGGTGCCGGCGCCGCCGGCCAACGTGTCCACCATTCCGCCGGCCCTGTCCGACAACGCCACCACCCGCGAGCGCTTCGCGGCGCACACCAACAACCCGAACTGCGCCAGCTGCCACAAGACCATCGACCCCATGGGCTTCGGCATGGAGGACTTCGACGGCCTGGGCCAGCACCGCACGGAGGAGAACGGCAAGCGGGTGGACGCCAGCGGCGCGGTGATCGCGAAGGACGGCACCACCAGCCTGGCCACCTTCACCGGCGGCGCGGAGCTGGCGCGCTACCTGACCACGAGCGAGGAGCTGGCCAACTGCGTGCCGCTCCAGTTCGTGCGCTACGCCATGGGGCGCGACGAGCACGCCTCGGACGCCGAGCTGCTTGACGCCATGCGCACGGGCCCCTACCGCACGGACCACCTGAAAATCACCGAAGCGCTGGTCAGCCTGGTGCGCTCGGCTTCCTTCACCCAGCGGCGCCTGCCCACCCGTTGAGCCCTGACCTCCATGTCCCGCGACTTCTCCCGACGCAGCATCCTGAAGCTCCTGTCCGGCACGGCCATGGCGGCGCCCTTCGCGCACCTGCTCACCAGCTCCGTGGCCGAAGCGGCGGACGCCGCGCCCCTGCGCTTCATCGCCCTGTTCACGCCCCACGGCTTCCTGCCGGAGTACTGGACGCCCCGGGGCAACGACACGGGCTTCGACATCGACTTCGAGAACTCCGTCCTCCAGCCGCTCCAGCGGCACCGCGACAAGCTGCTGGTGCTGGACGGGCTGGACTACCGCGTCCTCTACGAGCACGGCCGCACCGGCCACGAGGGCGGCCCCGTCACCTTCCTCACCGGCAGCCAGGTGGAGGTGTCCAGCGGTGACGAGCTGCCCAACGGCCCGTCCCTGGACCAGGTGATTGGCAACGCGGTGGGCGGCGCCACCCAGTTCCGCTCGCTGCAGCTGCACGCCTACGAGCAGTTCGGCGCCCAGCACGTCTACAACAGCATCTCCTTCACGGAGAACGGCTCGCGCGTGCCGTTCGAGCTCAACCCCGCCAACGTCTACAAGCGCCTCTTCGGCGGCATGGGCGGCTCCGCAGCGGAGGCGCAGGCCATCCTGGCCAGGCGCAAGAGCCTCCTGGACTACCTCATCAAGGACGCCACGCGGCTGAAGTCGCGCCTGGCGGCCGCGGAGGGCACCAAGCTGGACACGCACCTGGCGGCGCTGCGCGACATCGAGCGGCGGCTCACCCACTCCGGCGCGCTCAACTGCTCCCGGCCGGAGGCGCCCTCCGACGCGCTCAGCGACCTGGGCGACATCAACAACATGCCCGGGCTCACCGAGCTGCACATGGACCTCATCGCCCGCGCGTTCGCGTGTGACCTGACGCGCGTGGTGACCATGACCATCCCCGGGCCGTCCATGCCGTGGATTGGCATCGACGAGGACATCCACAACGACATCGCCCACCGCACGGACACCCAGTCCGAGCCGGAGCGCACCGAGATCCGCCTGCGCATGGTGCAGGTGCAGCGCTGGTACTCCGAGCAGGTGGCGCGGCTGATGGACACGCTCAAGTCCATCCCGGAGGGCAGCGGCACGGTGCTCGACAACACCCTCATCCTGTGGGGGAACGAGCTGGGGGACGCCGCCGGCCACATGAACGTGTCCATCCCCACGGTGCTGGCGGGCGGCGCGGGCGGGAAGTTCCGCATGGGCCGCATGCTGTCCCTGCGCCCCGGCAAGGACCCGCTGGGCACGTGGAAGGGCCCGGGCAACCCGCTCCCGGGCGCCGTGGAGCACAACAAGCTGCTCACCTCCATCGCCCAGGCCTTCGGCGTGAACGTGGACCGCTTCGGCCATGAGGACTACGTGGGCACGCTGCCCGGCCTCACCTGAAGCGGCCTGCGGGGGCCTGGAAGGACGACGGGAGCGGGCCCCTTCGTGGACCCGCTCCCGTTTCTCATCTCAGGGGTGGACGGTGGGACTACCCGCCGATCGCGCCGTTGATGAGGGGCGCGAGGATGCTCATGCCGGCGTCTTCCTTGTTGTAGTTGTTGGCCGGCTCGTAGACGCGGACGCGCTGGTTGTTGTTGATGAAGCGCGACAGGAAGACGTCCATGGGGATCATCTCGCCGTGGCAGGCCCAGGACTGCCACGGGCTGTCCAGGTACTCGTACCAGTACTTCTTCTCCATCTTCTGGCAGGCGTGCGAGCCCACGAAGGTGATGATGGTGCTGCAGTGGCTGGCGTTGATGTCGCGCTGGTGCGGGATGAAATAGCTGAAGTTGTTGTACTTGTTCAGCTCGTTCACGAACGCGTCCTGGTCCTGCTTCCAGTACGCGTGGACGGACGCCTCGTCGTTGGGCGTCTTGAAGCGCTCATACGAGTAGCGCGAGTAGTTGTAGTCCATCGTGTAGCCCGTGTACGCGAGCTGATCGTTGGGGAACTCCGTGGCCACCATCTTGTTGATGGAGCCCATGTCGTTGATGTTGAAGCTGGCCGGCAGCTGGTTGAACACCGAGTCCAGGTTCCACGACGAGCGGATCTTGTCGTGCAGCGGGCGCGACAGGGAGTTCGCGTTCGGCGCCATGAAGATGGGGCCGGAGTCGTTGATCATGTACCCCTTGGCCGGGTTGATGGCCTTGCGGATGAAGTAGTAGCCGGCGGAGGTGGACGTGCCGCCCGCGCTGTAGCCCGTCACCAGCAGCTTCTGCACGTTGGGGAACTGCTGCTTGGCGTAGTTCGCCGCGGCCAGCGTGTTGGTGTAGCCGTTGTGGTACCAGGTCAGCGGCGCCTGGCCGCCGGTGGTGTCCACGTACGTCTTGGCGTTGTTGCCGATGTGCACGTCGCCCGTGCAGTACGGCAGGTAGACGATGTTCCAGTCCTTCGTGACCAGGTCCTTGCGGCTGCGGAACGGCAGGCCCGGGTCCGCCCCGTTGACGATGGGGGACACGTACTTCGCCGTGAACTGCGTCATGTAGTCGTCGGAGATGCCGTTGGGGTTCGCCGCGCCCAGGATGCCCAGGCGGCCGCTACACGAGTCGTAGTCCCAGCACGCGCCGCCCCCCTCCATCATGAACAGCAGGTTGGGCGAGTTCGTGCGGTGCACGAAGAACTTGTACTGAGAGCCGTTGCCGCACTTGGTGCCGGGCAGCGTCACCTTCTGCCAGGCGTAGTTGTTACCGCCGTCCACCAGCACGTCGACGATGCCTTCCACCAGCACTTCGGCATGCGCGGCGCCCACGGGGGCGGAGAGGGCCAGAAGGCTCATCCAGAGAAGACTTCTCATGCGGCTTCCTCCAAGAGGGGGAGTGAGTGGGTTGCGGCCGCGGATGATACGTTTTTGGTTATCAGCCGTAAGCAGGGAAGCTTCGCTTGCGGTGAAAATGATGGATTCTGTGTGGAGTGCAGCATTCCATCCGAGAGGGACTGGAATTGTCCCCGCGCGTCAGCCAGGACCTGAGAATTGACGCGAGAGGTCATGTTTTAAATGTATCAATTGCGCGGTGCGTCGCCGGCATGGGGTGACACGGGTTGCGGCGGGCGCGGGGCGCGCGGTATGGCCTTGGCATGAGCACGCGCGCGCGATGGCAGCTGCCCCTGGGCACGGCGGGAGTCCTGGTCCTGGCGGTGGGGGCGTGGCTTGTCTTTGGCGGGCCGGCGCCGGAGGACGCGGCGCCGCCGGCCGCGCCGCCCGCGCCCGTGGCACAGGCCCCCGCGCCGCCGCCCGTGTTCGCGTCCACGCCGGCCGTGCCCCGCGCGAAGGACGGCGGGCTGGACCTGGTGGGCGCGGCGACGGCCCAGGTGCAGGCGGCGCCGGAGGAGGACCCCGGCCCCTACCCGGTGGACCTGGAGGCGCTGCGCGCGAAGCTGCCGGGCAACCTGTACTGGGACATGGACGTGCCCACGAAGGACCCGGAGGAGATGCGCCGCCGTGAGGACGTGAAGGCGAGGTGGAACGCCCTCTACGGCAAGGTGCTGTCCAACGAGGCCACCGAGGAGGAGGTGCACCAGTACTACGACCACCGCCGCCAGGTGTCCGAGGACGCCATCGCCTTCGCCACCACGGTGCTGGAGGACTACGGCGACAAGCTGCCGGAGGAGCACCGGGGCCTCTTGGAGCTGAGCGTGAACATGCACCGCGCGCGCCTGGCGGAGATTCCGCGCCAGGAGGCGGAGGCGCTGTCGCGCCGCGAGGCCCACGCCCAGCGGCAGAAGGAGTGGCGGGCCGGCGGAGGCCGTCAGCCCTGAGCCGTCAGCCCTGGCCGGGCTCGCCCGCGCCGGGGAAGGTTCGAATGAGCGGGGAGCGCACGGCGGACGAGGCCACCCACAGCTGGTGGGAGGCGCGGGTGACGGCGACGTGCAGCCGGCGGCGGGCCTCGTCGTCCGCGGGGTAGGCGCGCGCGGTGACGTCCGGGAGGATGACGTAGTCGAACTCCAGGCCCTTCACGTTGTCCACGTCCGTCACGTCCACGCCGGGCTCGAAGGAGAAGTCGCCCTCCAGCACCAGCCGCGCCCAGGGCATCTCGCGGATGACGCGGTGGAAGGACTGGGCGGCCTCGCGGCTGCTGGCGATGACGCCCACGGACGCGTGCGGCTCGCGCAGCACCAGGTCTCGCAGGGCGTCGCCGAGGAACAGCCAGGCCTGGGCCTCGTCGGGGAAGTGGTGGAAGCCCACGGGCGCGCCCTCGCGGCCGGCCCGGGCGGCGTTGGCGGGGGACTGCGAGCCCAGCACGTGCTGCGCCAGCTCCACCACCGGGCGCGGGCAGCGGTAGGACACCTGGAGCCGGCAGGTGGCGGCGTCGCGGATGCCCAGCTCGTCCAGCGCGGCGTCCCAGCCGGCGAAGCCCGCCGTGGTCTGCTGCACCTCGTCGCCCGCGAGCGTGCAGCTGCGGCCGTGGCCGAGCAGCTGGCTGACGACGAAGAGCTCGAAGAGGGAGAAGTCCTCCGCCTCGTCCAGCACCACATGGGCCAGGCGGTCCGCGCCCAGGCCTCCGCGCTGCGCCTTGAGGAACATCAGGACGGGCAGGTCGTCGGCGTCCAGGGTGCCCGCGAGCGCGTCCGGCGTGGCCTCCTCGATGGCGCGCCCGTCCACGGTGATGAGGGCCTCCTCGTCGAAGCCCTTGTACTGGCGCGACAGCGGCGTGGCGGTCTGCTGCTTCGTGTGCTCCAGCACCTCCTCCACCACGGTGAGGGGCAGCTCCCCCTTCGCGTCCGCCACCACGGCCTCCAGGAAGGCGCGGTCCAGGTACGCGTCCGCCAGCTTGATGCGCAGCCGGTCCAGGGTGGGGGGCAGGGCCTTGCCCTTGAACACGGGCACGCGGCCGGCCAGCGCGCGGCGCAGGGCGGGGTGGCGCTTGAAGCGCGAGACGAGCGCGGGCGTGTCCGGGGACAGCTTGATGCCCGGCACGCTGAAGGTGGAGCGCGCGGTGGCCAGCGACCAGGCCTCCAGCGTCTGCACGGACACCTTGCCCAGGCCCAGCGGCGCGAGCAGCCGGCGCGTGAGCCGGGCCAGGCCCGCCTCCGGGACGACGACCTGGGTGCGCGCCTGCGGGTACGTCTTCGCGTCGTCGAAGACGACCTTGGCCAGCCGGTGCAGGGCCACCGTCGTCTTGCCGCTGCCCGCGCTGCCCAGCACCAGCAGCGGCTGCTCCGGGCCGGTGCTGACGGCGGCGTACTGCTCCGCGTCCAGGAGCGCCGTCACGCCGAAGGCGTCCTCGACGTGGGTGGCGCCCCGGCCCACGCCCAGGACGCCCGGCCGCGCGGCGGTGCCGCTGCCGCCCGCGAGCACGGAGGCCGCGTCGCGCCCGCGCGCGTGCCAGCGGCCCTGCGCGTCGCGCTGGAGCAGGTGCGGGCCGGTGCTGATGCGGGTGAGGACGCCCTTCTCGATGATGACCAGCCGGCGCGCCTCCACCTCGCCCTCGGAGAGCCGCTCGCCGAAGGACTCCTCGAACGCGTCGCCCTCCTCGTAGTTGTAGAAGACGCGGGCCACGGGGGCGAAGCGCCAGTCGATGACGCGCACCCCGGCGCCGAGGTTGGCGAAGCTGGTGCGGCCGAGCAGGTAGTCGCGCGCGCCGGTGGGCCCGGACAGGCGCAGGTGCGCGAAGTAGGGCGCGCTCGCGTCCGGCAGCGGCACGGTCTCCTGCCGCTCCAGCATGGAGCGCACCTCGTTCATCTGGGTGAAGACGTGCGGCAGGTCCGCGGCGTGCGCCGTGGTGGCGTCGTCGCGCAGCACCTGGAGCTGCGCCAGCAGCCCCTGCGTGTCCAGCGTGCGCTCCGCGGCCTGACGGCGCGCCTCCGCCAGCGCCTGCTGGACGCGTGACAGCAGGGCCTCCTCCTCGGCGATGAGCGCGAGCGCCTCGGGCGACAGCTCCTGCTCCTGGCCGACCATGATGTCTTCCTTTCCGCCCGCGGGCGTTCGTGGCGCGTGCAAGGTGAACGTTGGCTCCCTTGGGGTCAACCCGTTGGATTTCCGGGCCACCTTGCTAGATTGAGGATCGCGGTCGAGGCGCCCACCCCGCGTCCCGGGTCCTCCCGCGACCGCGCTTCCCATCCACCCCGCCAGGTTGCCTCCCCGTGGGGTGGGGTGGATGTCCGCGACTGGTCGCTGAGCGGGGCTGTCTGTCGAATGGCGGCGCGCGCCGGGGGCGGGTGGCTTCTAACGGCACTCGCGGCTTGCTTCCTTCCACATCCAGCTCGAACACGGAGGATGTACCGGATGACCTCGATGAACGCGCCGTTCCGCTGGACGCTGTCGCTCGCCGCCGCGCTGGGAATCGTCACGTCGGCGGGGGCCCAGGAGCCGGAGCCCCCGACGGAGACGGAGACGTCCACGACGACCACGACCACCACGATGCGCTCGGAGGAGATGCCGAGGTCGGAGGGCCGCCACCCCGAGGGGCGCATCGGGCCGCAGTTCGCGGTGAGCGGCAACGTGGGCTTCGGCCTGGGCTACGTCTACACGAACGGCCAGAGCCCGACGGGCGGGCTGGAGGACCTGAAGATCACCGACTCCGCGAAGATCTCCTTTCCCATCATCGCGGAGCTGGGCTTCCGGGTGTCGCCGCGGTTCTACGTGGGCGCGTGGGGGAGCTGGGAGCCGGTGCTGACCAAGACGAACGCGCTGTCGTGCCCGGAGGGCTTCGACTGCCATACCTTCCAGTGGCGCGTCGGGCCGGAGGTCCGCTACCACATCCGGCCGGGCACGAGCTTTGATCCGTGGATCGGCCTGGGTGTGGGCCTGGAGATCCTCAAGAGCCACGTGGAGGGGGACACGCAGCTCCAGGTCGCGCCGGGGGTGTTCGTCCCCACGCACGTGGACACGCACGTCACGGACCGGGGGCCCACCATCGCGCGCCTCACGCTGGGCGGCGACGTGCGGGTGTCGCGGTCCCTGGCGGTGGGGCCCATCATCACCGCGTCCGTGGGTCAGTACACGGTGCGCACCGGCCACCAGGCGCTGGACATCACCGGCGTGGGCAGCCGCGACCAGGCGCTCACGCCCGTGGATGACGGCTTCCACTCGCTGTTCACCGTGGGCCTCCGCATCGCGTTCCTGCCCCTGTAGCACCGCGTGGTGGTGCTCCCGCTGAAGCCCAGGGGTGGGCGGCGGAAAATGCGGCACCCCCCTGGAAACGGGGGACCGGGTGAGGTGTCTTGGGGCGCACCTCTCCCGGAGGGTGCATGGCGTCTCGCAAGGTGTTCATCGTCGTTGCCGGGCTGGCGCTCCTGCTGGCCGGCGTCTTCGCCTGGCTGCGCGCCTCCGCTCCGGCCGTGGCGGCGCGCGGCGCGGCCGTGATGCCCGTCGCGTCTCCCGCCCCCGACGTGGCGCCGACCTCTCGGTCCGAGGGAGGCGCGGCCACCGCGCCCGTGGAGCAGCCCATGCGGGACGCGGAGGGCGCGCTGCGCGTGGAGACGGCCACGGCGTCGGGGCCGCTCGCGGGCGCGGAGGTGACGCTGTACCTGCGGGGCCCGGCGCCCGCGGGCTCGCGGCTGCCGTCGTGGCGCGTGGCGGGGCAGGGCCGGACGGACGCGGCCGGAGCGCTCGTGCTGCCCGCGCGTCCCGGGCCCTACCTGGTCACCGCGAGGGCGGAGGGGCTGGCGCTGGCGCGCGCGGAGGTGACGCGTCCCCACGGTGAAGCGCTGTCCACGGTCCGGCTGGTGCTGGAGCCCGGCGTGTCGCTGACGGGCCTGACGGTGGAGCGCGTGGGCGGCGCGCCGGTGCCGCTGGCGGAGCTGACGCTCACGCCGCACACCGGCTTCGAGGACGCGCTGCCCGTGTTCCTCCAGACGGGCGCGTCGGTGCCGGACGAGGCGCGGCACGAGGCGCTCAGCGACGCGCGCGGCGCGTTCGGGTTCCACGGGCTGGCGCGCGGCGAGTACCAACTGGAGGCGCGGGCCCCGGGCCACGCACCCCGCCGCGTCGCGCGCGTGCACGTGCCGGGGACGGACATGCGCGTGGAGCTGGACGGCTCCGCGTTCATCGAGGGCTTCGTCACGCGTGCGGACGGCGCGCCCGCGCCGGGAGCGCGCGTGAGCGCCTGGGGCGAGGACGGCGCCGTGGAGGTGGAGGCCGGAGACACGGGGAGCTTCTCGCTGGACGTGCCGCCCGGGTCGTTCCAGGTGACGGCCCGCCATCGGGAGGAGACCGGCGCGGTCGGGAGCGCGGTCGTCGTGGGGCCGGGCATGACGGTGGAGGACGTGCGGATCCGCCTGGGGGGCGCGGCGTCGCTCGCGGGCGTGGTGCGGCGCAAGGGCTCGGGTGAGGCCATCGCGGGGGCCACGGTGGGCGTGCGCGCGAATGGCGACCGGGCGGACCTGGTTCAAGCGCGCTCGGAGGCGGACGGGCGCTTCGAGGTGCGAGGGCTCGCGCCGGGCGCCTACGACGTGCGGGTGCGCGCGCCGGGCTTCCAGCCGCTCACGCGCACGGGGCTGGGCGTGCTCGCGGGGCAGCGCTTCGAGCTGGTGCTGGAGCTCGCGGCGCCGGGCCGCATCGAGGGCACGGTGGTGGATGGCGCGGAGGCGCCGCTCCCGGGCGTGTCCGTGGTGGCACGGCTCAAGTGGCAGCCGCTGCCGGACGCGCTGCCCTCGGTGACGGACGCGCAGGGGCGCTTCACGTTGGAGGACGTGCCGGAGGGCACCGTGTACGTCGCGGCTCGCCGCGCGAACAGCGAGGACGAGGTGCGCCAGCCGGTGCGCGTGGAGGCGGGGAGGACCGCCACGGCGCGGCTGACGCTCGCGGGGGAGGGCGTGCTGGAGGGCACCGTGCGCACCGAGGGCGGCGGGCGGCCGTCTGGCCCCGTGACGGTCACCGCGCACCGGGTGGGCGCTCCGGCCTCGGAGTCCGTCGACGTGCCCGCGACGCCGGAGGGAACGTGGTCGATGCGCGTGGGCGCGGGGCGCTACCAGTTGAGCGCGTGGCTGTCCGCGCTGCGCTTCCAGAACGGCGACCAGCAGCAGGTGGTGGAGCTGGAGGCGGGCGGTCGGCGGCACGTGGACCTGGTGGTGGGCGAGCCCCAGAAGCCGCTGCGCGTGACGGTGCTGGAGCCCAACGGCGCGCCCAGCGTCCACGCGACGGTGATGGCCGCGGAGGCGGGCCGCACGGACATCCAGGCGGAGGAGCTGACGGACGCGGCGGGCCAGGCGGTGCTGTCATTGGATGGGCTGGGCTCGGATGCGTGGCGCGTCTGGTCCACGAACGGCGGACGGCAGGGCGAGGCCGCGAGCGTGTCCGCCTCACAAAGAGCGCTCACGCTCCAGCTGAAGCCCGCGGCCCGGCTGAGGGGCACCGTGCGTTCGGCGGGAGGCCGGGAGGTGCATGGCTTCACGCTGACCGTCACCGCGGCGCGCGGCGAGGACGACTTCCTGTCGAGCGTGGAGCGCCAGTTCTCCGGGGACGCGTTCCAGGTGGACGACGTCTTCCCCACGCGCGTCACCGTGACGGCCACGCTGCCGGACGGGCGCGCGGGCAAGGCGGACGTGACGCTGGCGTCCGGAGCGGAGGGCGTCGTGGAGGTGGTGGTGGACGCGGGAGGGGCCGTGTCCGGTCGGCTGGTGGACGCGCGCACGAACGCGCCGCTCGCGGGCGCGTATGTGGATGCGGACGGCATCGCGTCCCCGACGACGGGCGCGGATGGACGCTTCGAGCTGAAGGACCTGGCTCCGGGCGCGCACCGGCTCACCGCTTGGAGTCGGGGACGGGAGCTGGTGGACCGGCGGGTGACGCTCGCCGCCGGGAGGACGCAGGCGCTGGGGGACTGGCGCCTGGGGCCCCAGCGCGTGGAGCCGGGGCGGCTGGGGTTGAGCTTCGGCATGACGGGGCGGGACGTCGTCATCAGCGCCGTCGCGGAGGGCGCGGACGTCGTGGGGCTCCAGGTGGGGGACGTGGTGCGCTCCATCGACGGGGCGGTGGTGCTGGACACGGGCGAGGCGCGGCGGCGCGAGCTGGGCGTGCCGGGCAGCCCCGCGGTGCTCTCGCTGCTCAGGGGCGGCCAGCCGCTGTCCCTCACGTTCATCCGCGCACGCTGAGGGCCGCGCGGCTTGAAAGCGCGGGGCGGGCCCTGACAGCATCCGCGGCATGGATGAGCGCTTCACCCCGGAGCATGAGGCGTTCCGCCGCACCGTGCGTCAGTTCGTCGAGAAGGAGCTGGCCCCGCACGCGCTGGCGTGGGACCAGGCCGGCGAGTTCCCCCGCGACGTGTTCCGCCGCTGCGGCGAGCTGGGCTTCTTCGGCATCAGCCACGACCCGGCGTATGGCGGCAGCGGGCTGGACGCCTGGTATGTGGCTGTCTTCGCGGAGGAGCTGGCGCGAGCGCGCAACGGGGGCGTGGCGATGTCGCTCCTGGTGCAGGGGCAGATGGCCACGCCGGTCATCAACGAGCTGGGCACCGACGAGCAGAAGCGCGAGTTCCTCGCCCCCGCGCTCGCCGGGGAGCGCATCGCGGCGCTGGCGATGAGCGAGCCGGACGCGGGCTCGGACCTGGCGCGGCTGCGCACGACAGCGCGGCGGGACGGCGACGACTACGTCATCCAGGGCGCGAAGACGTGGATCTCCAACGGCGCCCGCGCGGACTTCCTGGTGCTGGCGGTGCGCACGGGCGGGGAGGGCGCGCCGGGCATCTCGCTGGTGACGCTGCCCACGGACGTGAAGGGCTTCTCCGTGTCGAAGAAGCTCCAGAAGGTGGGGCACCGCTCGTCGGACATGGCCATCCTCTACTTCGAGGACTGCCGCATCCCCGCCCGCTACGTGCTGGGCCGGGAGAACGATGGCTTCTTCCACATCATGAACAGCTTCCACGCGGAGCGCCTGGTGACGGCGCTCTACACGGTGGCGGTGATGGACGACCTGCTCCGTGAAGCCATCCGCTACGGCAGGGAACGTCAGGCTTTCGGGAAGCGCCTGCTGGACTTCCAGGTGTGGCGCCACACCTTCGTGGACCACGCCACCCGCGTGGAGGCGGCGCGGCAGCTCACCTATCAAGCGGTGCAGCTCTTCAATCGCAAACGCAAACAGAAGCCGGTGAAGGAGATCGCCATGGCCAAGCTCCTCTCCACGGAGCTGGCGCAGCGCGTGGCCTATGACTGCCAGCAGTTCTACGGCGGCATGGGCTACGTGGAGGAGTCGCACGTCGCGCGGGCGTGGCGCGACGTGCGCATGCTGACGATTGGCGGCGGCACGTCCGAGGTGATGAAGGAGATCATCGCCGGGACGATGGCGCTCTAGCGTCCAGCGGCCGTGGGCTCCTGGGGCCCTCGCGCCCTATTTCCCCAGGAGTCCGCCGAGCACTCCGCCCAGTCCGCCGCCCTGGGGGGCGCTCCCGCCGCCGGCGCCGCCCGCGAGCAGGGGCACCACGGCGAGGATCTTCCCCACCAGGCCCGGGTCCAGGCGGGACTTGAGGAAGTTGAGCAGCAGGGGGGCCACCAGGGTCGCCTTGTCCGCGTCCAGGTTGAAGCGCTGGAGGACGGCCACCACGCCCGCGACCTCGCCCGCGTGGGCGGCCGCGCCACCCAGGGCGCCCATGAGGCCGCCCCCGCCGCCCCCACCACCGAGCATTCCGCCGAGGGCGCCCATGAGGCCGCCGCCATCGCCCGCCGGAGCCTGCGCCGCCTGCTGCTGCCAGCCCTGCATCTCCGGGATGGCCTGCTCCATCTGCTGGGCCGCGTCCGGGCCTACCTTCTCCTGCACCGTGCCCTGCACCAGCTTCAGGAGTGAACCCGCGAGCCCCTGTGCCTGCGTGCCATCCACTCCAAGCTGCTGCGAAAGCTGTCCGATGAGGTCCATGCGCCGCGCTCCTTCGCGTGAGTCCCAAGTGGGAGGTGGTGGTTGTAGCGGTCCTGGCGGAGGACTGGCTGGAAAACCGTCATGAGCGTTGCTCGGAGGACGCCCGCGGCGGCCTACAGCCGGGTGAAGGACCAGCTCACCGCGCGACCGCCCTCGTAGGGCATCACGCCGTGGAAGGGGCGCGGGTCCGCGTCGAACACGAGCGGCAGGAAGTGCCGGTCTCCGTCCCACAGCGACAGGGACAGGATGGAGGACACGGGGACCCAGGACAGCGAGCCCTCGGGGTTCTTGTCCAGGGGCGTGCCCTCGAAGGCGTCGATGCGGAAGATGAAGCCCAGCCAGTCCTCGCCGTGCTTGCCGAAGCCGGGCCAGGACAGGGTGCCGCGCAGGACCATGCGGGTGCACTCGATGCCGGCCTCCTCGCGGAGCTCCCGGCGCATGCACGCGGCGATGTCCTCGTCGCGGTCCATCTTGCCGCCCAGGCCGTTGTACTTGCCGTAGTGGGCGTCGTCCGGGCGCGCGTTCCGGTGGATGAGGAGCACCTGCTGGCCGTCCGGGGACATCACGTAGCCCAGCGTGGCGACGATGGGGGTGTAGGGCATGGGCCGGTTCGTCTCCTGATTCAGGCAGGGCGTCAAGCGGCGTGGCGCGCCCTCAAGGGGACGCGCCGGTCGCGGAGCCGGGCGGTGGCTCGTGGCGGCGCCACAGCTCGACGGCGGGGGCGTCTGGCGACACGGCGCGCGTGAAGTTCGCCTCGAACCAGCGGAGGCTGTCGGAGGAGAGCTGCCGGTGGCCGCGCTCGCCCAGGAGCACGAAGTCACACCGCGCCAGGAGCGCGAGCATGCGCTCCTGCGAGCCCGCGCTGGCGAAGGCCGCCGCCGCGTCCGGGAAGTGTCCTCCCGACGCGAGCGCGTCCTGGAGCATGAGCGCGTAGGGGTCCACGGGCACGACCTGACCCGGGAGCACCGGGGGCAGCCTTCCGGCCATGAGCCCCCAGGCCGGCTCGAAGCCGCACAGGGATGCGCCCGGCGGTACCTGCTCGCGCACGTAGCGCGCCTGGAGGACCTGCTCGCGAGGGCGGATCCTCGAACCGCGCAGCGTCTCCTGAAGGGAGTGCAGCGGCGCCAGCAGCGTCAGCCCGAACGCCACCGCGCCCACGGACCGGGCCCGAGCGGCGGCGAAGCCCACGAGCGCCGCCGCGCCCAGTCCGGCGAGCAGCGCCTCTGGCCCCGCGAGCAGCGCGTTGTAGTTGGACCAGTAGCTGCGCGCGGCGAGGTACGCGGCCACGGTGAGCAGGTACGCGGTGGCGACAAAGCGCTCGGGGGCGGCCTCCGCGCGGGTGCCGCGCCGCACGGCTCGGAAGAGCGCGACGCCCAGGCCCACCGCCGCGAGCAGCAGGGCCTGGCGGCGCCGCTCATGGAGCATCTCCAGTAGCCGCTCCCAGCGCGACACGGTGCCGTCCTCGGGCCGGGCGGACTGGAACCACAGCGCGTCGCGCACGAACGCGCCCGGAGCCATCAGGGCCAGCGGTCCCACGAGCGCCAGCACCGTGAGCGACGCGGTCAGCACGAACCTCCGCGTCAGGCTCCAGCGGAGCTGCGGAGCCCGGGCCACGAGCGCCGCCGCGCCCCAGATTCCGCCCAGCACCTTCACCGACGTCATCAGGCCCGCCAGCGCGCCTGCGAGGCCCGCGCGGCGGGGCAGGGGCGCGCGGCCCGAAGGCAGGAGCCACGCGTTCGCGAGGCCCAGGCCGCACAGGTTGAGCAGCGGATCCAGGAACGGGCCGCGCTCCATGGTGACGGCCTCCGGGTGCACCGCGTAGACCAGCGCGGCCACCACGCCGGCCACGGGGCCCCAGGCCCGCATCGCCAGCCGGCCCACGAGCACGGTGCTCACGGCGCCCATCGCGGTGGCGAGCCAGCGCGCCAGCGCGAAGCCCGTGGCCGGGTCACCGAACGCGCCCACCGCCGCCGCCGGAGCCCCCAGGAGCAGCGAGCCGGGCGGGTGCACGAAGAGGAAGTCGCGGTAGGGCAGCACGCCCTCCCACAGCAGCGCGGACGCCGCGGCGTAGACACCCTCGTCGTAGTTCACGATGTAGCCGAGCGCTCCAGCGCGGTGGAAGAACGGCAGGGCCCGGATCACCCAGGCTCCCACGCCCAGCGCCAACAGCACCCAGGGCCACCAGCGCCGGGCCCTGCCACCCGCTGTCATCCACGTCAATCCATCCAAGGCGCGAGCATGCTACGCAGCCGCCCCGCCCCACGCGAGCCGCACGAGGGCAGGGGGCACGAAACAGGGTGGCAATGCGACGTGAGTCTGCGACGACACACACCGTGGATACACCATGAGTGACACAGACGCCGTGAGACATCGATGTGTCATCGCTGCTCACTGTCGCCGGAGATCGGCATCTGCCGCTGGCCTTCACCGGTGACGCTGCGAGGAACCCAGGATTCGCAGCCACGGCCACGGTGACCGTGGTGGGCACCCCCCTCAGCGCGGTGACGGAAGCGGCGGTCCGCGTACACCCCCCAACGCGGAGCGCTCCTCCAGCCACGCCGACCTCCATGGCCACCCCGAGGTGGACGTCACAAGACCGGCACAATCCCCGCCGTGGGAGTGTCACCGGCATGTGTTACATGGAATTCCTCACTTGGAGGTTTCCCATGCATCTACGTGCCCTTGCCTTGACCTGTTTCACCGCGCTCGCGGCCTGTGACAACGCGCCTCTCGACGACGCTCCTTCGGAGTCCATGGAGGAGGTGGGTGTCAGCACCGCGGCGGAGACGGCGACCCGCCTCTACGCCACGGTGGGCAACAACGAGCTGAGCTTCGAGACGCTCGGCACCTTCGAGCAGCGCGACGGCGTGCGCGCCCTCATCCTCCACGCCACCGCGAACCGCTACCTGTCGGACGTCCTCAGCTTCGTTCCGGACGACGCCTTCGGGGACGCGAACGTCATCAGCGAGCGTCGGTTCGAGATCGTCCTCCACGAGGGGCACGAGCTCAACACGGTGCTCTCCGGGCTGCCGCTCTTCGTCCGCGTCACCACCAACACCGGCACGCCGCGCTCGTACACCGCGCGCATCGTGGTGGCCCCGCGCTTCTACGACTTCCGCGGTGACTCGGGCATCTGGATCGACGAGGCGGTCACCCCCCGCTATGTCGTCCAGGGCAACGACAACCTCATCTACCGGGGCCACGCCTCGGTCTCCGGGTACATCGACTGGCTCTCCGTCACGGCGCCGGACGGCATCCCGTCCGTCTATGGCCGGCCCAACTACAAGCTCGACTGGACGTACACGAAGCTGCACGAGGCCATCGACCCGCACACGGTCCCGCTCGCCTTCAGCGCTGGCGGTGACCACGGCGCGACGATGCAGAAGACCGCCCGCCTCGTGGCGCGAGTGACGGAGTTCGCGCTCACCGACGGCGACGCCTACGACGTCTGGCCCAGCCCGCCCTGCGACCCCGCCGTCTCCGCCTGCTACCACTCGCAGCCGGCGGGCACGACGGACTTCAGCCAGTGCGGCACCTACCGCCAGGTCCTGCGCTGCACGTACTAGCGCCCCGGTCTTCAGCGCCTCTCTGAATTCCGTCCCGCCAGCGACGCGGGCCCCCTGGAGGGGCCCGCCCTGAAGTCCAAGCGCATGGCATTGCCCGCGAGCGTGGTGTGAGTCCGTCCATTCACATACGCTCCGGGCAATGGTTCCGTCTCCCGAAGCCCCCGTCGCCGTCTATCAAGACATCCGCAGTTGGGCGGGGCTGCTGGTGTTGGACGTGCTGGCGCTTGCATACCTCGCCGCTTCCTGGTGGCTCGATGTGGGAGCAGGCGAACTGGACGTGATGGCGTCCTGCCTTCTTGGAACCTCGTTGCTGTTCGTGTTCATGGGCTCCCGGCGCATCGAGGTGGGGCCCTCGGGCATCCGCATGTACCGCCGTGGCGTGCTCCGTGTGCAGCGACCGCTCGATGCCTTCTCGCAGCTCCAGCCGGGACTCCCAGGACTGCAAGCCATTGTCGAGCTCATGCGCCTGGTTCAGTCCCCGGGAGAAGGGACAAGCGCCGCCGGAGCCGAGGGCGCCTCGCCCGACTTCTGAACGTTCCCAGGCGCGTGTGCGGGTGGCGGCGCACCGTATCGGCGCGCCGTCACCCATGCATGGACCTGGGGCCGCGCTACCGCGCGCTCCCATCCAACGCCTTCTTCATCGCGGCCAGGCCTTGGTCGATCATCGGTCCGATGAAGGTGCTCGCGTCGTGAGGAAGGAAGTCGGCGGTCCAGACGACCCGGCTCCCCGTGCCCTCCGCGTGGACCTGGACCGCTCCGTTGTAGTGGGTCATCGGTCCACCTTCCGCGCCCCACACGAGACGCCGTGCCTCGTCATCGATGGCCACGATGGGCTCCCTGACCACCATCCCGTTGCCGAAGGTGACCACACGGGCTCCCGGCTCAATTCCCGGTGACGGTCCCCACGACGCGCGCCGCGAACGCGAGCGCCACCTCGTCCAGGCCGAGGCTGGTCCGGCCTTCGGCGGTCTGCTGTGCGAGCTCGCCGAGCATCACCACGGCGGGGACCGGCGGCAGGGCGCCCACGCGCCACACGTCCAGCGAGGCGCCGAGCGAATCCACGAGCGCGTCAGAGAGCTGGAATGACAAGCACTCATCGCCCGCGAGATGGTGCTCGTGGGTACAGTGGAAGGCGTCGCCTGCGTACCCGACCAGCGTCGCTCCGGCCACGAGCTCGTGCGCCGCACCGCGCGAGTGATAGCCGAAGCTCCCCCTCCGGACATACGACACCGAGAACGCCGAATGCCGCTCCTCGAACGGGCGTTCGCCCGGCTTCGCGTCGCACCGGCAGTCCACGACGGCGATGGAGCGCGAGCGGTGCAGGAGGGTGGTGCGCATCCGCGCTGGCTAGCAGGAGTGGGGCGGAAGAACTTGGAGAATCCTGCTCCGCCGCGGGAGGTCCTCTCCTCTGGCGGGGGACCGTCGCGCTCAAAGCGCCAGGAGCACCTCCACTTGCGTTTGCAGCACGCGGGCCTCTTCGTGCCGGCCGAGCTGGAGGTAGAGCGCGACCGCGTCGCGACGCTCCTGGATTTCACGCTGGATGAGCGCGTCTACCTCCTCCGGAGACAGGAGCAATCGAGACACCTCGCCGCTCCCGAGCCCCGCCGTGCTGCCGGCGATGCCACCGCCGGCCGGTGCAGGCGCGATGCTGATGTCGGGCGCCTCGGCATTGTCGATGGCGGCGAGCGCTTCCCGGAGCACCGCGGAGGCGGGGGCATTTCGAGTGCGCAGCGCGTCTTTCATCGCGGTACGCAGCGCGGCCTTCCATTCAGCAACGGTCTTCATCTGCCGATACTCCCCGGGAGGAGGGGAACGCCCAGCCCAGCGCTGAAAAGCGAAAGGCCCGGAACCTTTCGGTTCCGGGCCTCTCTAGTGGCGAGGAGTACGGGACTTGAACCCGTGGCCTCCGGCGTGACAGGCCGGCGTTCTAACCAACTGAACTAACTCCCCACAAAACTTTCAATGGGCGGAACAGGGATTGAACCTGTGACCATCGCCTTGTAAGGGCGCCGCTCTACCGCTGAGCTATCCGCCCCTGCGCGGCCCCGCCGTGATTCAGTGAGGCGGCTTGTACCGTCCCCATCCGCCCCCGTCAAGCATACGTTTGCGGGGCCCTGCGCATTCCGCGAAGGCCCCTCGGAAGGGTGCGGATCCGGCGACCGCGGATCCGCCTACCCGGCCCGCACCTTCCACCGCCGCACGCGGCGACGGGAGCGGGGAATCATCACCACGGCGCCCACCAGCAGGGCCACCGGCACGAACACCAACATCGTCTGCATCATCGCCTCCATGCCCGACACCATACGGAGGCCGTCTGACATCCTGACGGGGAGTTCGTGACTTTCAGGAAACGACACTCCAACCCGCCGGGCTCCCAGCCGCCCTGGCGGGCAGGGGGCCGGACTGGCGGCGGAGGGTCATTCGCCCCGGGGAGGACCGCCCCGGCCGCCGCGCCCCGGGCCGTGGGCGCGCCGCTCCGACTCCAGGAGCGTGCGGGCCTGGGCCTTCTGCGCGTCCGTCAACACCGCCTCTGCCTCCTGGTACGCCGCCAGGTCGTTGGCGCGGAGCTGCTCGAAGAGGCCGCGGGCCTGCTCGTGGTTGGCCTGGTCCTGGGCGGACGGCGTGCCCTGGGTGTCGCGGTCCGGCGGCGCGGGCGGGCGCAGGGCCTCCAGGGACTGCTTCAGGGGCGCGTTCTTCGCGTCGAGTGAAGCTTGAATCCTCCCCAGGCTCGCGACCTGGGTGTCCGTGAGGGCCAGGTCCTGGCGGTGGTCGACGAGCACCTGGACGGGCGACTTGCGCTCGAACGGAGGCGGACGGCGTGCATCCTGCGTCGTGGACGCGGCGGTGGTGGTGGTGCCGGCGAAGGTGGGCACGGCGAACAGCAGGCCCAGCATGAACAGTTGGCGCTTCACGGTGAGGTACCTCCAGCTTGCGCGTGATGACCGCACCCGGAAGCCTGGAGACCGAGGACACGGGCACACCGTGAGGGACCAATGGGAGGGGTTTGTCCCCCACGCCATCCCGTGCCGCTCAGACCCGGGCTTCCGGGCTGACACGGTGCAAGGTGCTCCCGCCATGTTCCGCGAAAATGTCCCCCACGTTACTGAATGTGTTTCGAGCCGCGAGGCGGGGACAGGCGGCCCTCTCCACGGGCGGGGGGCCCTGTCTGTCCTGGCGCCAGGACAGACAGGTCATTCGGCCGCCGCGCGGACCTCCTGCGTCTGGCCTTGCGCGTCGCCAGCGGCGGTCTCGGTGCCGCCGTCGAGCGCCAGGTAGATGTTGAACCACGCCAGATAGGAGCGCCACGCCGGGTCGCGCTGCTCGATGAGGGTGCGCCGCGCCTGGCGCATCCGCTGGGGGACGTCGAAGGGCATCCGCGTCTTGTCCTCGGATTGCAGCTGCGCCGCGAACCAGAGCACGTCCAACTGGCCGGCATCGACCGGCGCGTGGGTGCGCGCCATCAGCGAGTCCGCGTGCTCCAGCGCCTTGCCCAGCCACTTCGCCGCCTGCGCCGGCTCCCGTCGGTCCACGGCGTTCTCCGCCAGCCGCAGCTCCGCCAGCGTCACCGCGCGGATGTCCTCGTCGCGATCCAGCTCATCGAACTGCTCCAGGAACAGGGCGCGTCGCTGCTCCAGCGCGCGGGCGGCGGCGTCCATGCGCCCGCGCCGCGTCTCCGCGTTGGCGCGCAGCCCGGAGGCGATGATGCGATACGCGCGCTGGACGAACTGCGGCGTGGCGTGCGCCTGCTTCAGCGTGGCCTGCACGGCGGGCGTCGCCAGGTCCCGGTCCACCTGGTCCAGGTCCGCCAGCGCCCGCTGGGGCTGATCCGCGCCCAGCGCCGCGGCGCAGCGGGCCAGCCTCAGCGCCAGCCGGTTGCGCAGGCCCTCCTCGTCGCGGGAGCCCGCTTCGACGCCGGGCAGCGCGCGGTCATAGAGCGCCAGGGCCCGCTCGAACCGGCCCGCGGCCAGGTTGTAGAGCGCGGCGCGGTCCGTCACCAACGGGAGGAACCGCGCCATCTTCTCCGTGGCCTCCACCACCGCCAGGGCCTTGTCCGCCGCCTGCGCGGCCTCCGCCTCGCGGTTGACGTGCAGGAGCGCCCGGGCGCGGGCCAGGGACACCGACAGCCCCGCGCCGTTGTCCGTGTAGGGCAGCTTGTCCCGCTCGTCCAGGTAGCCCAGCGCGATGTGGTAGTTGCCCACCTGCGTGTGCAGCAGGCCCAGCGCGCCGAGGATCATCGCCCGGTAGCGCGGGTTGTTGCGCACCAGGTCCAGGGCGACCAGGTAGTGCCGATTGGCGCGCTCGGCGGCGGCGGGGTTGCGGCCGCGGAGGAAGTCCTCGTGGTGGATGGCCCCCATGAGGGCCTGCACCTCGCGCTGGTTCTTGAGCTCCTGCCACGCCGCGCGCAGCTCCGCGATGCCGGCCTTCACCGCCTGGGCGTGGGCGCCGTCATCCAGCTTGGACAGCCGCCGCGTCGTCACGTAGGCCTTCACGAAGTGCGCGAGCGGCTGGGCCTTGCCCGGGACCTCGGTGGTGACCTCCCGGATGATCACCTCCGGGACCACCCCGGCGCGCAGGCGCAGGCTCATGGATTCGACGGCGCTCTCCAGGGAGCCCGTCCGCCGGGTCACGAGGTCGAAGTCCGCGCGCGCGTCGTCCAGCCGCTGCCGCGCCATGCGGCGGTAGGCGCGGCCCATCAGCGCGCGCCGGAACAGCCGCTCCGCCCGGCGCCGCTCCTCGGTGCCGGCCGGGGCGTCGTCGACGTAGAGCGTCGCCAGGGCCTCCATCACGCCGTCCGCGCCCAGGCTCGCCGCGCGCTCGGCGGCGTCCTGCACCACCACGCGGCGGCGGAGCGGGTTCGTCTGCTGTTGGTAGAAGGCGACCAGGGCGTCCCGGACGGGGCGGGGCGGGCGCTCCTCGTGCAACGCATTGACGCGGCGGCCCAGCTCCAGGGCGAACGCATATGGCGTCCCCGGAGGCTCCGCCGCGAGCGCCTGGGCCATGGCGGCGTCCGCCTCCGCGTAGCCGCGCCCCCGGTACAGCGCGCGGACGGCGCCGCGCGCGAAGTCCAGCTGGTCGTCCTCCTTGAAGACCTTGTTCCGCGAGAGCCGACGGCCGGCGTCGACCAGCGCCTCCCGGTCGTCGAGCTCGCGGTACAGCGCGTCCGCCTGTTCGTACCAGGCCTCCAGCACCGCGCGGGGCGTGGTGTCCGTCAGCTGGGCCGCCTCTAGCTCCTGCCGCGCGAGCGTGAAGTCACCGGACGACTGCGCCAGCTCGCTGCGCACGACGTGTTGATAGACGGCGGAGGGGGGGCTGGGCGCGGCGGCCGGGTCTAGGGCCGCCATGCGCTGGCGCTCCGCATCCTGCAACTCGTCCACCATGCGGCCCCGGTCCCGCTCCTTCAGGGCCTTCCGGTGGGCGATGAGCAGCCGCAGCGGCTCCGACAGGCCGGCGGTGGGGGGATCCTCCACCGTGGACATGTGGCGGGCGTAGTAGTCCGCGGCGTCGAAGTCTCCGGAGGCCAGGTGCAGCTGGCTCAGGCGCATCAGCAACAGCCGGCGGAGCTTGGGGCGCTTCTCGAGCAGCATCCGCTGGCGGTAGAGGATGAGCTGATCCGCGCGCCGGCCCACCATGCCCAGCTCTTCATTGAGGCGGGGCACGTCCCAGGCGCTCGGCACCTGGCCATCCAGCGGCAACCGGTACACGTCCAGCGACTGGCCCCGGGAGCAGGTCGTGACGAGCGACGCGGCGGTGGGGGCGGGGTACTCGCAGTTCCAGGCTTGGCTGGTGAGCTGGTCCGGGCTGGCGGCGGCGGCCTGCGCGGGCGCGTCGTCGCGCTCGGAGGGGAAGGGCACGCGGAACAGCACCCCGCTGTCGCTCGCGTCAATCACCCCGTCCCCGTTGGAGTCGGTGAAGAACTGCACCACGTACAGCGAGCGTCCGTCGCGCGCGAACACCGGCTGGCCCGTCTTCCCCGGGATGTCCAGCGTCAGCGGGACGGGCGCCGCGCCGGGGACATCCAACCGGACGGCCTCCAGGTGCGGTGATGCTCGCGCGGCGAAGCCCGGCCCCACCTCCTGCACGGAGCGCTGGACCGGGACGTACACCAGCCAGCGTCCATCCGGAGAGAAGGTGGGGCTGGTCAGGTTGCGCTCGAGCAGCGGCGTCACGCGCCACCGGGACTCCAGCGCGACCTTCGACAGCCGCAGGTCCCCCTGGATGGTCGCCCGGCTCACCAGCGCGATGTGCGCGTCGTCGATCCACTCGGCCTGGAGCGCGCTGGTCTCCTCCTCCAGGCAGCGGCGCTCCTTCGCCTCCGGCAGGTCCCTCACGCACAGCTGGCCGCCGGCCTGGGTGCGGAACGAGATGTAGAGCAGCTGTCTGCCATTGGGGCTGATGCGCGGCCAGGTCACGTCCGCGCCTTCGTCGAAGAGGCGGCGCTCGCGGCCCTTCTCCAGGTCCTGGAGGAAGATCTCCGTCGCGATGTCCCGGTTGGACACGAACAGCAGCTGGTTCTCGTCGGGCGCGAGCTGCCCCAGGAACTGGTCCCCCATGCCCACGGTGAGCCGCTCCGGCAGGACCATGCCGCCGTCGTTCTCGTCGTCCTGGGCCCTGGCGACGCTCGCGACGAGCATGACCAGGGCCAGCACCCACGGGCCTCGGTAGGTCAGCACTTCTTCTCTCCCCAGGTGCCGTCCTCGGCCTCCACCCAGCCGCCGCAGACGACGCCTTCCGCGTGCGCCTGGCGCCAGTTGCGGCGCAGCGTGTCCTCCGGCACGCCGGGGCGCACGGTGCGCATCCACTGCCACAGCTGGCGCCGGGCCCGGTTCATCCGCTCCACCATGGCGGTGTCGTCCGCCGACACGCGCCCGGCCGTGCACTGGCGCCGGGTGACCACCAGCAGCCCGTCCCTGCCCTCGCCCACGCAGTGGCGGCGCACCAGATCGTCCACGCGGTCCGCCTGCGTCTTGCCCAGGTTCTCCACCAGCGGCGGAGGCTGGATGCCCAGGTCCTCCAGCTGGTTGGGCGTCAGCGGCACCGGCGTGGGGTTCATGCCCGCGCGCGCGAGCCGCTGCTCCACGTCCCGGTACGAACCCGCGGCCTGCTCCTCGAGCGCCGTCGCGCGGTCCACCATGACGATCTCCGGCGCGCTGATGCACCCGGACGTGGCGAGGGCGGCCACGAGCAGCAACCCAGGGTGTTTCATGGCAGAGCCTCCGGAGGGGACATGGTGGTGATGGCGCGGTCGACGATGGGGCCCAGGGGGATGCCCCGGATCTCATCGATGCTGACGAACCGGGCCAGGCCGCCCATGGTGATGAGCAGGCTGCCGAAGCCCTGCTTGAAGCTCACGCGCACGTGCTCCGGATAGCCCAGGCTCAACGCGTAGCGGACGCGGTTGGTGGCGGGGTCGGTGTGGCGCGGATCCTCCAGGTCGAGCAGGTCCAGCAGGTGGCGGTTGCCGATGCGGAGGATCTCCGCGCGCCCGTTGATGCTGCGGTCCCTGGCGGAGATGACCATGGCGGCGTTGCCGTCGAAGGGCTCGCCCCGCGAGGACTTCACGCCCGTCGCCCGCACGTGGGCCTCCAGCGTGGAGTTCCTGCCCTGATAGTCCAGCATGCACTGGCCGGTGACGCGTCCTCCGCGGATGCCCATCTCCAGCTGGCTCATGGAGAACACGTTCTGGTTGATGGCCAGGTTGCCCGCCAGCGGCGCGATGGTCACCCACGGCGTGCTGATGCGGTCCGCCGACAGGAAGCCGCTGCGCGTGAGCAGCGGGTGCTGATCCGCGAAGCGCAGCATCGAGTACGGGTTGACGTCCAGGTCGTTGAGCAGCCGCACCCCGTCCGGAGAGACCTCCACGTTCTCCGTCAGCGGCACGTCGCCGTTGAGCGCCTCCACGACGACGCCGGACCCGGGCATGGTCACGTTCACGTTCTCCAGCTTGAGGCTGGAGAGGGTGCGGAAGACGGTGAGGTCGGGGGACGCCACCCGGAAGGTCACCGTGGCCTTGCCGCTGCTCTCCAGCTGCCCGGGCCGCGCGAGGCGCGCCAGGTCCTGCTCCAGCGATCCCCGCATCCCCATGCGCTGCTGATCATTGCTCAGGTCGACCCGCCCCTGGACCTTCAGCTGCGTCTGGGTGCCCCCGTTGGTCAGCCGCAGGTCCGGGATGCGGATGACGCCGGTGGGCTTGCGCAGGACGGAGACCGACGCCTCCACGTCCTGGACGGGGTAGGGCAGCGCGGGCTTCTGCTCCAGCGCGCGGAGCTTCACCACCTGCTTCAGCTCGATGTCGCCCTGCTCCCACTGGTCGGTGAAGGTGGCGGTGCTGTCGCTGGACAGGTCCGCGAAGGTCAGCCGGCGGTCGTTCATGGCCACGGTGAGCTTCTCCACCGCCAGGGTCGTGCGGACGGTGCGGCTGGAGCCCTCGGCGTGGGACTCGGCCTGCCAGCGCAGCGCGGGGACGTGGATGCTCTGGTCCGGGTGCTTCCAGCGCACGCCGCGCAGGTCGACCTGTGCCTTGCCCTCGAAGCTGGCGCCTCGCGGAGGCATGGGGGCCAGGCGGACCGTTCCGTCCGAGCCGAGGTGCGTGATGACGCCGGTCAGGGTGCCGTGCAGCTCGCCGGTCATCGCGAGCTTGGAGGTCTCCACCTCCGGCGGCACCCGCGCCTTCGCCAGGAGCGGCGACAGGGGCCCCAGGGGCGGGAAGTCGCCCTTCACATCCACTCGGAGCGCGCGAGCCTTCCGGTCGAATGCGAGCGCTGCTTCCGCGGCGACCTTCAGCCCTGTCTGGCCATTGAGCCCCAGCTTCAGCGAAGGCTTGCGGCGGTCGAGGTCGAACGTCAGCGTCTGGTGTTGCGCGCCCGCGTCGGCCTCTCCGATGCGCAGCCCTTCGAGCTTCAGGTCCAGGGCGCCCTGGTGCTTCCACGCGTCTCCCTGGGACTTCAGCACCAGCGCGGCGCTGGCGGCCGACACGTCGTCCCATCCCGGCTTCCCCAGGCGCAGCTCCGTCTGGTGCTCCACGCGCGGCGAGGGCGCGAAGAGGGCGCTCAGTCTGCCTTGGGAGGTCAGGGCCACGGCGAGCCGCTTCCAGGGGAGCCGGGCGGCGACGTCATCCGGGATGAAGGGCCGCGCGGCGACGAGGTCCGGCGTCTGGGCGTCCAGCGTGTACGCCACGTCGTCGGAGCCCTTCGTGGCATCCAGCGATGCGTGCAGCGTGCCCACGTCCAGCTCCAGCCGCGCGCGGGCCTTGCCGAGGCGGGGCTCCTCCAGCTCGGGGAAGGCGTCCGTCACGCGCAGCTGCACGCGCGCGGGCCCCTTCAGCACCTCGCGGTCTTCCGGGGCGAGCACCCGGAGCGACTCCACGGGCAGGTCCGCCTTCAGCGCGAACGGGGGCTTCGCCGTCAGGGGCACCTGGAGCTGGAAGCCCATGCGCTCCGCGATCGCGCGGTACCCGGCCGCGCGGACGTCCAGGGCGTCCACCTTGGCGGACAGGGCCGCGTCTCCCGCGACGCGCAGGGGCGAGGAGAGGTCGGGCCGCAGCTGACGCCCCGTCAGCTCGCCGGAGGCCTTCGGGACGCGGAGCGGGGTGGCGCCCCCGACGTCGAGCCCCTGGAGCGTGAACGCGAGCTTCGCGACCAGGCCCTGGGGCGCATCCGGGGTCGCGTTCAGCGAGAGGCGTCCATCGCCAAGCTCCACCCGGAGCGCCTCCTGCACGAAGAGGAGCTTCGCCACGTCGAGGTCCACCCCGAGCCGGCCCTGGGCTCCCAGCTGGGGCATGTCGCTGAGCGTGACCTCCTGGGCCTCCAGGTGCAGCTTGCCGCGCTCCAGCGTGAAGGGGCGCAGGTCCGCGGGGATGACTTGGAACAGCCGCCCCACGTCCACGTCCGCGAGGGCTCGCGTCAGGACCGGCGCGACCTCCGCCGCGTCTGGCAGCACCACCTGGGCCTGCACCTCCGCGCTGTCGGTCAGCCGCGTGCGCTCCAGCTCCACGGTGGTGTGTTGTTGCTCGGCATCGAACTTCGCTGTCACCGCGCCGTGCAGCAGCGAGCGGAGCGCGAAGCGCGAAGCGAAGTCCTGCCGCGCGACGTCCAGGTCCACCCTCACTCGGGCCGCGTCCGCGCTCGCTTCCACCGACAGCGCCAGCTCCAGCAGGGCCTCGGCGGTGGGGACGGCGGGGGCCTCACGGTGCACCGTCAGCGCCAGCGGCTTCCCGGCCTGCCCCAGGTCCACGAGCAGCTTCCAGCCCTGGTCCTGGGGCTTCGCCTCGACGCCGGCGTCCAGCCCGCGCAGGGACCAGCGGTCCACCACCGCGCCTCCCTGCACGCGGAGGTATGTCAGGGACACGCCCGACAGCTCGATGCCGCGGACGGGGAATGGGGCGGAGAAGAGGTCCGCGACCTGCCGGGAGGTGCCAGGCGCGGCTTCATCCACCGGTTCGGGCTCCGGGGGGCCGGTCAGGTTCGTGAGCGACGTGGTCCCATGCTCATCCGCGACCAGGACGATGTCCGCGTCCCGCACCGCCACGCGCGCCACCCGGACCGGGCCCTTCAGCAGGGCCCCGAACGACCACGCCGCCTCCAGCGTGCCGACGCGCAGGAAGTCGGGCGAGACGTCCTGGAACGGCGGAGGGGTCCGCACCACCAGGCCCTCCAGGCGCAGCCCGGAGAGCACGTCGATGCGGGCCGTCCGGTAGTCCAGCCGCACGTTCGTGGCCGCCTCCACCTGGGCGACGACGTGCGACTTCAGCCAGGGATGATCCAGGTGGTGCAGCGCGGTCACGACCGCGATGAGCAGGAGGACGAACGTCGCGAGGAGGAGCAGGAACGCGCCCGCGATGATTCGCGTCAACCGTCGACGAGGCCGTCCAGCACCGGGGGAGTCCATGATGTTCCGTCGAGGCGACCGGCCGGCCTCCCTCCTACCATGTGGCGGAATCGGGCTTCAATCCGAGGGTGCCTCGCCTCCCGGGCGTGGCCGGGCGCCCGGAAACCGTCTCAACCGAAGCTGGACGAAGTCATTCCCGCCGTGCCGCCGGCCAGGGGTTTGTAGGGGAAGTAGAGGTTGCGCACGAAGCGGGTGAACAGGTGCTCCTCGCTCCACCGCTGGCGGGCCATGCCGTACACGCCGGGGGCGCGCAGGTCCCGCTCGGAGACGCCGGTGACGAACTCGCGCTCGCTGTAGATGGCGAACACCTCGTCCACCGCCGCGCGGCTGCGGTACGTGCGGAGCATCGTGCGGTAGATGAGCTCGCTCTCCTTCTGGGTGAAGGCCAGCCCCTGGATGGCGTGCGCCATCTCGTGGAAGACGAGGTACTGCTCCGACTCCAGCCGGTCCTGTCTCAGCGCGACGCGGGCCCGGGGCCAGTCCGGGTGATCCCAGAACAGGCCCGCCGCCTGGGGGGACACGGCCCGGGGGTAGCCGTACTTCACCAGCGTGTGCCCGGGGGGAATCAGCTCCACCGTCAGGGGCCGCGCGGCCTCCATCCGGGCGATGAGCTGGAGGTTTCCGGCGAGCTGCCGCACCACCTCGTCCTGCACCCGCTTCACCTGGGCCGCGGGGGCGCCGTATGGCTTGAGCTCCAGCTTCGCGCTCACCCAGGCGCGGGCGCGGGTGGGGCCTTCCGCGGGAGGCCGACCTCCGCGCGACTCGAAGACGTCGCCTCCCTCCAGCAGGGTGAAGGCGCTCAGCGGTTGCTTGAGGCCGACCTCCGCCGCCAGCGGGGTGACCTCCGGCGTGGAGCCGTCCAGTGTCTCGTAGCGCTCCGGGGGCATGGGCTCAGGAGCAGGTCTTCGCCTGCTGCTTGCAGGCGTCGGTACAGGCCGGCGTCTGGGTGTCGGGGGTGAGTCGCTCCGCGTTGCCCTGCACGGAGTCCGGCGGCTGCCGGGAGGCGGGCCGGCCACGCGGCTGGCAGCTGTTGAGGCAGGCGTCGTACTGGTCGCGGCAGTACGGCGTCATGTTCGACGTGTCGAGGGTCGCGCAGCTGGAGAGCAGTGACAGCGCTAGCGAGAGAAGGGCGATACCGCGAACGGGGCTCATGCCTGGAGTCTAGACCGAAGGCGGGGCTTCAGCTGTCCAGTCCGCGCGGAGCGGAACGCCGCCCCCGTGGCCTGCCCAGCGCCCAGGCCGCCCACAGCAGGACTCCCGCCATGGAGACGCCTGGGGCCGCGCCGCAGCCGCCCGCGTCGCCTTGCCCGCCCGAGTCCCCCGGGCCGCCTGGAACCTGTGGCTCCAAGGGCATGGGGACCGGCTCTCCGCCCATGCGCGGCGCGGACGGGTTGCCTTGGAGCAGCTCCTGGTAGCGCTGGACGAGGCGCAGCCGCGCCGCATCGAACGCGGCGCCGTCGTCCGGCACCTGCCACGCGTTGGGGATCAGCTCCCGCGCCACCTGCCGCGCGAAGGCCGGGTCTCCGGCGTCGCTCACCGCCTTGAGCCACTCGTAGTCCTGCATGCCCTGGCGGATGAGCTTGAGCCGCATCGACGCCACCGGCACGTGCGTCTGCCCGCCGATGACCTGCGGCGTGCCCGGGTAGAACAGCGTCCCGTCCCCGTTGCCGTTGAAGTGGAACTGGTCCGACCACGCCGTGGGGAGCATCATCGCCGTCTCGTAGTACAGCTCGCCGGTGCCGCCGAAGAGGAAGGTCAGCCACTCCATCGCGCGGGCCTTCGCCGAGGGGCGGTCCACCATGTACGACGGCCAGCCCGCGCCCGGCCGGTTCTCCGGCACGAGGATCCCGGGCCCGCAGCCGTGGCTCATGCAGCTCTGATACGTCCACAGCTCCGCTCCAGGACGCGAGAGGAAGTCCGCGTACGTCGCGCGCTGGTCGCCCACGAAGGGCGCCTCCGTGCCGTCCAGGTGGTTCACCAGCGGCACCACGATGTCCACCAGGGGCTCCATGGCGTAGTACTTCAGTTGGAAGGAGTTCGTCGTCACCATCGTGCGGAGGCCGGGCGCGGCCTGCCGCACCAATGTCCCCGTGTCGCGGATCTGCTCGAAGGGCGTCCCGAAGGGGGGCTCGTCGCCAATCCGCGCATGGGCCCGGTCCAGCCAGCCGCGCTCCCGCATGTGGCCGGTGAAGTCCGCCAGGTCCCCGGGGGTGAAGGGGCCTTCGTATTCCAGGCTTGTCATCCGCGCGCCCGTCAGCCGCGTGGGCGCGGTGCCATCCATGCTGGGGCCCCACGTCGCGTCGAAATCGCCCCATACCGGCGGCCAGGACCCGCGCGGCAGGAGCCTGGGCAGCGTGAGGCGGTGCTCCAGCGCGAGCTGCTGGTAGCGCACGAGCAACGGCTGTAGCTCCGCGGACGTGCAGGCCAGCCGGCCCAGGTGCGCGAGGCACACCTGCGACGGCGACAGCGGGAACGCCGAGGACAGCGAGGCCGTGCTCGGCATCCGCGCGTCCACCACCGTCAGCCGCGCCGTCACCTGCCGCTGGAAGCCGCCCTCGGCCTCCACCGTCACGGTGCCCGCGTACTCGCCGGGGGGCGCGTCCTCGGGGACGTGCACGTCCACCCAGAGGGCCCGGGCCTCGCGCGCGGGCACGTCGAAGGGGAAGGCGTTGCGCGGCTCGTGGG
The DNA here is from genome assembly GCF_041903675.1 of Corallococcus sp. RDP092CA. Taxonomy (NCBI): domain Bacteria; kingdom Pseudomonadati; phylum Myxococcota; class Myxococcia; order Myxococcales; family Myxococcaceae; genus Corallococcus; species Corallococcus sp. RDP092CA. Next base: position 50,394 of record NZ_JAYESI010000008.1, read on the forward strand.
CGACCTCGTCCGTGTCCGGCACCAGCCCGTCCGGCCAGCGCCCCACCGGCTGCCCGGGCACGGTGGCCCGTCGCGTGACGAGGTACGTCTGCCGATACAGCGTCACGTCCGGTCCCGTGAGGGTCGCCGGCCCCTCCAGCGCGGGCAGGCGGGCGTGCACGGCCTTCAGCCCCGTGTCGCCGCCGTGCAGGGCCACCTGGAAGGAGACGAACTCGTTGCGCGCGGCGGTGAGCCGCACCTCGGTGGTCGTGCCGGCGGAGGTGCCGTCGGGATGGACCTTCACCATCATCCCTTCGCCCCACGCCGTGGGCTCGGCCGCCAGCACCGGCGAGGTGATGGACAACGACAGCCACGCGAAGCCCCACGGTCGAAAGGCCAGCATTCCCAATGGGTGTGCATGGGGACCGAGGGTCTCCAGCCTCCCGGCTGTCCCGTCCTCCAGGGGCCCCAACGCTCCCAGGCTCGGATGGCGGAGGCGGGCAGCCCGGGCCGTCAGCGGCTTGCTTCCATGGCTGGCCTGACGAGGCGCTGGAATCGCGCCCTGCGGACGTGCGCCTCCGCCTGGAGCCGCGACCAGACGCATTTTGTCAGGCCGCCGGGTCTTTCCTGACAGGGATTGGGGGGCCCGGAGGATGAGCGACCTGTTCGAGGGCGAGTCCCGGCAGAGCAAGGCCGCCACCGCGTGGCTGGGGGGGGACGGCCGGGGGGCAGGAGTCGCTGCGGCAGTCCGCTGAGTTCGCCTTCGAGGACGTGATGCCCAAGGTCGCCACCCGCCTGCGCGAGGTCTTCGCCAAGACCCAGGCGAAGGCCAACGTGCTCTGATTCGATGCGAGGCGCCCCCGGATTCCGGGTGATGTGGAAGCCACCCACCCGGAGGGAGGCCTCCTCCGGGCTCATCGCGAGGTCGCCACGCGGGCGACCAGGATGGCCTCTTCATCTGGCGTGCCGCCGCTTCGAGCGCTCGCGGCTGCTCTTGCTGGCATCGCAGCGGGAGCGTGACGCGGAGTCCGAAACAGGCGCGTTGTCCTGCGACCTGTCTCTTCACGTCATGCTCCCGCTGGAGCCTCATGGGGCGGCTCCCCATGTGCGCCGTGGGGCTACTCGAGCAGCTCTCCCCGCTCCGCCTTGGCGACGAGCGACGCCGGAGGCAGGAAGTGCTTCCCGTAGCGCTCCGCCAGCTGGCGCGCGCGGACGACGAAGGCTCGCGGGCCCGTCCCGGTGGGGCCCTCGTAGCCGTTGATGTACTGCACGACGCCGCCCGTCCACGGCGGGAAGCCGATGCCCAGGATGGAGCCCACGTTCGCGTCCGCGGTCGAGCGCAGCACGCCCTCGTCGAAGCAGCGCACCGTGTCGATGGCCTCCGCGAAGAGCATGCGCTCCTTCATGTCCTCGAACGGGATGGTGTACCCGGGCCTGGTGTAGTGCTGCGCGAGCCCAGGCCACAGGTTCGTGCGCTTGCCGTCCACGTAGTCGTAGAACCCGCCGCCCGTGGAGCGGCCCTTGCGACCGTGCTGGTCGATGAGCGCGTCCACCACCGCGTAGCTGCCGTGCTCCGTCCACGGCTGGCCCGCGGCCTCCACGGCCGCCTTCGTCTCCTGGCGGATCTTCCGGGGCAGCGTCAGCGTCAACTCGTCCACCAGCTGGAGCGGGGCGGCGGGGTAGCCCGCCTGGAGCCCCGCCTGCTCGATGGACGCGGGCGCGATGCCCTCGCCCACCATGGCGATGGCCTCGTTGAGGAAGGTGCCAATCACGCGGCTGGTGAAGAAGCCCCGGCTGTCGTTGACGACGATGGGCGTCTTGCCAATCTGCACCGCGATGTCGATGGCCTTCGCCAGCGTCGCGTCACTCGTCTGCTTGCCGGCGATGAGCTCCAGGAGCGGCATCTTGTCCACGGGGGAGAAGAAGTGCATGCCGACGAAGTCCGGCGGCCGCTGCACGCCCTCCGCGAGCAGGGTGATGGGCAGGGTGGAGGTGTTGGACGCGAGCACCGCGTCCGGGGCCACCACGCCCTGGATCTCCTGGAACACCTTGTGCTTGAGCTTCACGTCCTCGAACACGGCCTCGATGACCAGGTCGCAGCCCGCGAGCGCGGCCGGGTCCTCCGCCGGGGTGATGCGCGAAAGCAGCGCGTCGCCCTTCTCCTTCGTGACGGAGCCCTTGGCGACGGCCTTCTCCACCAGCTTGACGGAGTAGCCCTTGCCCTTCTCCGCCGCCGCGAGGCTCACGTCCTTGAGCACCACGTCGATGCCGGCCTTGGCGCACACGTAGGCGATGCCCGCGCCCATCATGCCCGCGCCCAGCACGCCCACCTTCTTCGCGGTGTGCTGCGGGAAGCCCTTGGGGCGGCCGCCGCCGGAGTTGATGTGCTGCATGTCGAAGAAGAACGCCTGCATCATGTTCTTCGCGACCTGCCCGACGACCAGCTCGGTGAAGTAGCGCGACTCGATGGTGAACGCCGTGTCCACGTCCACCTGCGTGCCCTCCACCGCCACCGCCATGATGGCGCGCGGCGCGGGCATGTTCGCGCCCTTGAGCTGCTTGCGCAGGTTGGCGGGGAAGGCGGGCAGGTTCGCCGCGAACGACGGATTGGACGGCGTGCCGCCGGGGATCTTGTAGCCCTTCTGGTCCCACGGCTGCTGCGCGTTCGGGTTGGCCTTCACCCACGCCTTGGCCGCGGGCAGGAGCGCGTCCACGGAAGGCACCACCTCATGCACCAGCCCCAGCTCCTTCGCCTCCTGCGGGCGGTAGCGCTGGCCCTGGAGCAGCACCTTCATCAGCGCGTCCGTGATGCCCAGCATGCGCACCGTGCGCACCACGCCGCCGCCGCCGGGCAGCAGGCCCAGCGTCACCTCGGGCAGGCCCACCTGCGCGCCCTTCACGTCCGCCAGGATGCGGCGGTGACACGCGAGGGCGATCTCCAGCCCGCCGCCCAGCGCCGCGCCGTTGATGGCCGCGACCACGGGCTTGCCGAACGTCTCCAGCGTGCGCAGCTGCGCCTTGATCTCCTGGGCCAGGTCGAAGACCTGCCTCGCCTCGTCCTTCTTCACGCGGCGCAGGTCGTTCAGGTCGCCGCCCGCGAAGAAGGTCTTCTTCGCGGAGGTGATGACCACGCCGGTGATGCTGGCCTTCTCCTTCACCAGCCGGTCCACCGCCGCGCGCATGGACTTCACGTAGGCGGCGTTCATGGTGTTGGCGGACTGGTTGGGGTCGTCCATCGTCAAGACGACGATGCCGTCCGCGTCCTGTTCCCAGCGCAGGGTGTTCTGTTCGCTCATGGGGTTCGCTCGAGAGTGTTTGGGAGGAGGGGAGGGTTCAGACGCGCTCGACGAGGGTGGCCACGCCCATCCCGCCGCCGACGCACAGGGTGACGACCGCGCGGCGCGCCTTGCGGCGCTCCAGCTCGTCCACCACGGTTCCAAGGATCATGGCGCCGGTGGCGCCCAGCGGGTGCCCCATGGCGATGGCGCCGCCGTTGACGTTGAGCTTCTCGTCCGGGATGTCCAGGTCCTTCTGGTACTTGAGGACCACGGAGGCGAAGGCCTCGTTGAGCTCGAAGAGGTCGATGTCCTTCGCCGACAGCCCGGCGATGTCCAGCAGCTTGCGGGTGGCCGGCAGCGGGCCGGTCAGCATGATGGTGGGCTCCGCGCCGGAGGTGGCCACGGCGGCGATGCGCGCGCGCGGCGTGAGGCCCAGCGCCTTGCCCACCTGCTCCGAGCCCACCAGCACGAGCGCCGCGCCGTCCACGATGCCGGAGGAGTTGCCCGGCGTGTGGACGTGGTGGATGCGCTCCACCGCGTGGTACTTCTGGAGCGCCACCGCGTCGAAGCCGCCCATCTCGCCCATGGTGGTGAAGGACGCGTTCAGCTGGCCCAGCGAGGCCACGGTGGAGTCGGGGCGCATGTGCTCGTCGCGGTCCAGGATGGTGAGGCCGTTCTGGTCCACCACGGGGACGACGGACTTCTGGAAGTAGCCGTTCTTCCACGCGTGGGCGGCGCGCTCCTGCGAGCGCACGGCGTAGCGGTCCACGTCCTCGCGGGTGAAGCCCTCCATGGTCGCGATGAGGTCCGCGGAGATGCCCTGGGGCACGAAGGAGGTGTCGTAGTTGGTGGCGGGGTCCAGGGCCCACGCGCCGCCGTCGGAGCCCATGGGGACGCGGGACATGCTCTCCACGCCGCCCGCGAGGACCAGGTGCTCCCAGCCGGAGCGCACCTGCTGCGCGGCCAGGTTCACCGCCGTCAGGCCGGAGGCGCAGAAGCGGTTGAGCTGCACGCCGCCGGTGGTCTCCGGCAGGCCCGCGGCCAGCACCAGCGTGCGCGCGATGTCCGCGCCCTGATCCCCGACGGGGGACACGACGCCCAGCACCACGTCGTCGATGCGCTTCGGGTCCAGGTTCGGGTGGCGCCGCTTGAGCGCGTCCACCAGGCCGACGAGCAGCGACACCGGCTTGGTGCCGTGCAGGGCGCCCTTCTTGCCCTTGCCGCGAGGGGTACGGACGGCGTCGAAGATGAATGCTTCCTGGCTCACGGGGAGCCTCCTTGTGAGAAGGGAGGGGCTACAGAGACCGGGCGACGAGCTCCTTCAGGGCCTCGTTCGCGCCGGCGAAGATTCGCAGGACGCGGGTGTCCGCGAACAGGTGGGCGATGGGGTCCTTCTTCATATACCCGTCTCCGCGCGAGCGCTGGAGGCACCGCTCCACTGCGAGGCAGGGTAGGCCGGACACCCAGTACTTCGCCGTGGAGGAGCATGGAATTGAGCGCGAGCCATGGAGAAGCAGCCGTCCGTGTCTCCCGCCAGCGCCCCGCCGCTCGAGCCCCTCACCGGGCCCCAGGTCCGCGACGCGGTGAAGGTCCCTGGCAATGGCGAGGGGGACCGGGACCGCGTGCTCCCCTGGGAGGACGGCCTCCGGGCGCGCCCCCTCGGGCCTGGTGACTCGGGTCATCAGCTGGTGATTGCCGTCATCGCACCGGGCCGCCGTGGGGAGGGGCAGGGGCACGGGCATGGGCGGCCCAAGTGGCTGAATTCACGGCGCCTGGGGGCGTGAGCGGCGGGGCTGGGGGGCTGGCACGCGCCGTGCTCTTGGGTCCCGGCATGTCCATCTCCTCCCTGAACCGCGCGTCTTCCTTCCAGCCTTCCTCGAGCATCTCCCAGCTCAAGCCGGCCAACGCTCCGGCTCAGGGTGTGGTGGGTTCCCAGGCACAGCCGCCCCGGAACGACCTGCGCCGGATGCTCATGACCGACTCCTTCGAGGCGGGCCCGAGCAGGCTGGGCGGCGCCTCCGGGGACTTCGAGAAGCAGCTGTCGCAGCTCGTGAGCCAGCTCACGCAGCTGGCGCAGGTCCTCCAGGCGCAGTCGCCCGCGGGCCTGGGCCAGGGCGCCGAGGGTGCCGCCTCCGCGGTGGGCGGCGCGGCCCCGGCGCAGCAGGCGGCTCCCGCTTCTTCGGCCTCCACCTTCGAGGCTCCCGCGTCGGCGGCTCCGGCGGCGTCCGCGTCGGCGGCTCCCTCGGCCCAGGGCGCGGCTGCGGCCTCCAGCGCGGCGGCGCCGGCGCACCCCACGTACAACAGTGACGCGGGCCCTGGCTTCGGCCCGCCGTCCGCCGGCTCCACCGAGCCCGCGCCCGCGAACGCGCCGTGGCTCGCGAAGAACAACGTCGGCTCGCCCTACAACAGCAACATGCAGCTCATCGACGAGAGCCAGAAGGGCCAGTTCAAGTACACGAACACCTTCACCAACAAGACCAACGAGCCGCAGACCATCACGCTCTGGAACAAGACGGGTGAGAACGGCAACCCGAACGACGGGCAGAACTTCGACAAGAGCACGCCCAAGACGTTCACGCTCCAGCCCGGCCAGTCGCAGGTGGTGGCGTTCGACAGCAACAGCAGCGTGGCGTGGTGCGCGTCCAAGGACGGCTCGGCGAAGCCCGGCGCGAACTCCGGTCAGACGTGGGGCGAGGCCACGTTCGCCAACTCCGGCACGGGCTGGAGCGGCTTCGACACCAGCCAGATCGCCCCGGCGGGCCACAACGGCAAGATGTCCATCACCAACGAGGCGACCGGCAAGACCGTGACGGAGGCGAACGCCTGGCAGACGGAGAAGGACGACCCCGCCCTCCACGACGTCGGCGTCCCCGCCGGCCCGCTGAGCCTGCGCACGGAGATCGGCTGAAGCCTGGCCGGCCCGCGCTGACTAGAGGCCGAGCGCCGCCTTGCACGTCTTCACGTACAGGTCCCGGAAGAGGTTGTCCGGGTCCGTGCGCCGCTTCACGGCCTGGTAGGTCTCCTTGTTCCAGACGCTCCAGAAGGTCTCCTCGTCGTAGTAGTTGTAGGAGATGAGCGTCTTGGTGCCGTTGACGCGCTGGAGCTCGTCCTCGAGCTCCTTGTAGACGTTGCGGCCCGGCGGCTGCTTCATGCCGTACACCGCGAGGTCCAGGAACAGCGGGTCCTTCATGCCGGACCACCACCGGGGCGTCAGCCATTCGTAGTCGCGCGTCCGGCGGAAGGGCACGCACCACAGGGGATAGTGGCGCAGCTCGCGGTGGTACCAGTCCATGAAGTCCGCCGCGCGCGAGAAGGGGACGAACACGTCCACGATGACCGGCGGGTCCTTCTTCGGCAGCAGCTGGGTGAAGCGGTTGGCCGTCCGCAGCACGCTGTCGGAGTGGATGAGCTTTCCGAACAGCGCCCGCGCCAGCAGGTTCCTCGGTCTGGCGTGCGTGACGCCGCGGTTGTAGCGGAAGAGGTAGTCGTACGTCGTGAGGTAGTCCTCGCTCCGGCGCGGGATGCTCTCGCAGTACGCCGTGAGCCAGTCGTAGCGGTGGACGTAGGGTGCCCGGTCCACGAAGTGGCCCACGCACAGCACGTGCTTCGTGGGAGAGAAGATCTGCCCGTCCAGGTAGTCCGCGCCCGGGTCCTGGAAGTGGTGCCAGATGGCCTGCTGGAAGGACTCCAGGGAGGTGTGCGTCTCGTTCGTCACCCGGACGTAGGGCGCGCAGCGGACGAGCTTGAACTGGACCTTCGACAGGATGCCCAGCGTCCCGAACGAGCCGTGCATCATCTGGAAGAGGAGCGGGTCCTCGCGCGGTGAGCAGCGCAGCACGTCGCCCCTGGCGGTGATGACCTCGTACTCCAAGCAGGTGTCGTGGAAGCCGCCCTGGCGGAAGGACATGGACTCGATGGAGCACCCCGCGATGGCGCCCCCGAGCGTGATGGTCTTGTGCTCGGGGACGATGTACGGGATGAGCCCGTGCGGCAGCGTCGCGCGCACCACTGCGTCGAAGGTGACGGCGGGCTCCGCCGTGCAGGTCAGCCCCACGGTGTCGATGTCGAGGAGTTGATCCAGGTCCCCCAGGTCCACCTTCTCGTCGCGCCGCCGGGCATCGAACCGCTTGGGCACGCTGTGGGGCGGGGACTTCTTCTTGAAGGACGCGGGGCCGCTTCCCTTCCGTCGCCGCAGCTGCCGGGCGATGGCCTCCACCTTCGCCGCGTGGAGGGACTCCGCCCTTGAGGGGGCATCCCCCCGGGGTCCGCCTGTCACCGACTCCGTGCGCATCCTTCTCCTCCGTTGGCAGAAGGGTGGGGAAGGTTCCCATCCAGGGGAGTCCCCCCTGTGGGCGCAGTCCCTGTCGCCCGCCTGCCCCACGGGCGTCCGTCCGTGGGGCAGTGTCGCGCACCTGACGGCTCAAGGGGACTCGAGCCGGTGGCGCAGCTCCGAGGTGCTGAGCGCCGGTGTGCCGTCCCGGCCCATCAGCGTCTGACCATCCGCGGAGTAGAGCGCCGGGCGCCGGTACAGCGTGCGCAGGGCGTGCAGGTGGGGATAGACGATGGACGCTCGGGGGCTCAGCTCGCGCAGGTGCTTGCGCAGGAGCGGGGCGTACTTCGGGCTCTGCGCCGGGAAGATGTGGTGCTCCTGGTGGTAGCTGAAGTTGAAGTGGAGCCAGTTCATCAGCGGGTGGGTCTCCACGCTGGCGGTGTTCACGAAGGGGTTGTCCGTCTCCTCGGACGCGGGCTGCATCCAGTGGTTGGTGGCGATGTAGATCATCAACGTGACGTTCCCGATGAGCAGCGGGAGCACCAGTCCGTAGAGCGCGGCCCGGGGGCCCAGGGCCCACCCGAGCGCCACCCAGCCCGCGGTGACGAGCAGCGTGAGCGCGCGCTCCCGCACGCGGTGGAGGTGCACGTGCTGGAACGCGGGCAGCCGGCAGTGGTGCCAGAGGAAGGCCTGGCCCTGCGCGGTGAAGAAGACGCTGAAGCTGATGAAGCTCAGCCAGTGTCCGGAGCCGGGGGACATGGCGTGGAACAGCTTCGCGAACCCCTGGGTGTGCCAGTCCGCCCTGCGAGGGAGGATGTCCGGGTCTCGCAGGAGGACGTTGGCGGCGCCGTGGTGGGCCTGGACGTGCCAGGCCCGCCAGTTGCCCGGCGTCACCAGGAAGGGCGCGAAGCCCACCCAGCCCAGCAGGGTCTCCCACCGCCGGCTGTGGAACACCGAGTGGTGCAGGGCCTCATGCGCGGCGAGCCCCACGGCGGTGATGAGCTGGCCCAGCGCGATGGCGATGAGGAGGCACGCCCAGGAGGGCAGCGTCCACGTGCCCAGCACCCAGAGGAGCGCCGCCTCCACCGGCACGAGGCAGAGCGCGACGATGCCGCGCAGGGGTTGTCGTTCGAAGGCCTCCGGGGGCAGCACGCGGCGCAGCTCCGAGCGGAGCCGTCTGGCGTCATCCGGGGAGAGGGGAAGGGACGAAGAGGAGTCAGTCATGGCGGTTGCCTTGACGTGAAGGGGGTTCAAGCCATGGGGCGGGCGACGCCGCCTTCGACGAGCATCCGCAGGCGGCCGGTCTCGTCATGCGCCGCCGCGGTGCCGCACTGGAGCAACGCTCCCTCCACGCGGGGGGCGAGCGCCTTCAAAGTGAGGCGGCGTGGGGCGCTGGCGCCGTGCGCGACCAGGTCCCGGTCGAACGTGGCCCGCTGGACGCCCACGGGCGCGAACACGTCATTGGACACGCCCTCCACGTGCATCGCGCTCAGGCGCAGGGCCGCGTCCAGCACGAGCGCCGGCACACCGTGGCCCGCCTCCCGAGGTGTCTCCGGCAGCCCGAGCCTCGCGAAGCGGGCGTCCTGCTCCAGGCGGATCTCCTCCAGGCAGTCGAACATCCGGCGCAGCTCGATGGGCGAGCCCGAGGTGCAGTGCGGATCATGCGCGGCCACGCCGTGGCCCGAAGCGCGGGCCGCCTCCAGTCGCGGCGAGGCCCTGGGGGGCTCCGCCGTCAGCGTGAAGCGGGCCTCGGCGTAGACGAGGTCGCGCTCCAGCACGACGCCGGAGGCATGGACGACGTCGCCGGTGAGCTTCACCTGCACGCTGTGCTGGCCCGGGGCGTCGGTGAGCGGCGTGCACTCGGCGCGCAGGGGCTGCTGGCCTCCGGGCTTCACGCGGATGAAGCGGGAGAAGCGCACGTCCTCGATGGTGACGGTGCGCAGCTCGGGGCGCGCGTCGTCCAGGGCGGCCTGGAACATCAGGTCCAGGGCCCAGGCGCCGGGCAGGGTGGGCGTGCCTCGGACGAGGTGGTCCTCCAGGCAGGGGACGCTCGCCGCGTCCACGGTGAGGTGCTTGCGCGTGGGACGCGGTGGCTCCGGGGTGGGCGGGGGCCGGGCGAGCGCCTCCTGGGCGGGGACGCTGGCCGAGTCCTCGGTGCGGTCGCTGCGCGTGGGACGCGGGGCCGGGCTGAGCACCTCCAGGCCATAGAAGGCGCGCTCGCTCTCGGTGAGCTGGACGTTGATGGGGTGGATGGGCTGGCCTTCCACCAACTGGAGGAACAGCGCCTCACCCTCCTCGGCGCGGATGCCGCGCAGCCGGCGACTGGCGCCAAGGACGCGGTACTCCGAGCCGCGCGTCATGCCGATGCCGTCCCAGGCGAGCCAGCCCACGCTGCACCACTGCACGTCCTGGCGCGCGTCGCTGACCCAGGCACAGAGCCGGTCCAGCGCTTCATTCGCCGCGCCGTAGTCCGCCTGTCCGTCATTGCCGATGTAGCTGAACGCGGAGGTGAGGACGTGGAAGGGCACGGGGGCCGGGAGGCGGCGCGCGCAGGACTCGCGGAGGTTGCGCAGCCCCAGCAGCTTGGTGTCCAGCGTGCTTCGCAGCTCCGTGAGGCGGCGGCGCTGGAGCTTCTTGGAGACCTGCGTGCCCGCGCCGTGGATCACCAGGTCGAGCCGGCCGTGCTCGCGGCTCAGCTCCTCCACCACGCGGTCCACGTCCTCGGGGCGGGTGACGTCCGCGGCGCGGTAGGTCATCTGGCCGGGGAGCCGCGTGAGTCCGTCGAGCGTGGCCCGCAGCTCCCGCACGGCCAGGTGGCGTTCGAAGCGAGCACGCAGCGCGGGCATCCGCATGGCGCTGTCGCGGGCGAGCTCGGAGGCATAGAACTCGCGCTCCACGGCGCCCAGCTCCTCGTCGCGTGCCTGGAGCACGCGCTCGGGCGCATCTGTCGGGTCGCTGCGTCCCAGGAGGATGACCTTGCAGCCGTAGCGCTTGAGCAGCGCTCCGGCGAGGACGGCCGTCACGCCGCGTCCACCGCCCGTGAGCAGGACCACCGAACGGGAGTCGAGCGTGACGGCGGGTCGTGCCGGGAGGTCCGTGGGCTGGAGCAGCCGGACGCAGCGGACGGCCCCGTCGAAGCAGACCTCGACGGGCGCGGAGTCATCGCCGGCGCTCAGCTCGGACCCGACGTGGTCGAGCGCCGCGCTGAGTGACAGGGGGCTCGTGGCGATGGCGCGGATGCCACGAGCGGGGACCTCGCGGCCCAGGGACTTGAGCAGGCCCGCGAAGAGGCCGGTGACGGGGTGCAGTCTCCGATGGGCACCGACGCCGCCAATGCACAGGCTCGCCAGCGACACCGTGCCGGCGGACAGTCGCTCATAGGCGCGGCGAGCGGCCAGGAAGAGCAGCTCCAGCGCCTCGTGACGCAAGGCCGTGTCCGCGATGACCGACGACTCGGTCTCCTGGGAGGACATCCGGCAGACCGCGACGATGACCTGTGGCTCGAAGTGGAGCGCTTCCAGGCCGGCCTCCGCGGTCTCCTCCCGAGTGAGGTCGATGCCGTGGATCCGCGCTCCCGTGTCGGAGCTGCCCGCGTGGAGGATGCGGAACTCAGGGCCGCAGACATCAGGTGCCTGGGTCGCAAGCTCACGGGCCACGGACTCGTCCTGGGCAATGAACAGCACCCGCCGGCCACGAAGTCGCGAAGCACCTGTCGCCACCGCCGGACGTTCAACGAGCACCGGTGCGTGGTAGCGGATGGGAGCCGAGTGGTCGAAGCCGTCGGCGGTCTCCGGGGGGGGAGCGGAGGAGATCGGCGGCGGACGGACATCCCCCATGCGAGCCGCGCCCACGCGTGTCTGCACGGCATCGGTCGTCGCGGACGCCGCTGATTCGGAATGCAAGGGAGTCGTCGCGATGGCTCCGGGTGCAAACGAAGCGCCAGCCCCACGGACCTCCAAGCCGGCAGCCTCCCGGCCGACCCGGTTCGCCAAACCGGTCCGACTGTCGGACAAGTTCCCGTGGCCTGGCTGGAGCAGCACCTCCTCCGGCCCTGAGAAGCCCAAACCAGTCCGGCTGTCGGACAGGTTTCCAATGCCCGGCGGAAATGGTCTCCCCTCCGGCGCGGCATGCTCCAAGCCTGTCCGACTGTCGGACAAGTTCCCGTGGCTCGGCTTGGGCGGGCTCTCCTCCGGTGCGGAGAGGCCCAAACCAGTCCCACTGTCGGACAAGTTCCCGTGGTTTGGATGGAGCAGCACCCCCTCCGGCCCTGAGTGGCCCAAACCAGTCCGACGGTCCGACAGGTTTCCGTGGCCCGGCAGAGGCGGGCTTCCCTCCGGCGCGGCGTGGTCCAAGCCTGTCCGACTGTCGGACAGGTTCTCGCGGCTCGGCTGGAGCGGGAGCCCCTTCAGCCCCGCGTGATCCAAACCAATCCGACGGTCCGACAGGTTTCCGTGGTTCGACTGAAGCCAGAATTCCTCTCGTCCGGCCCGGTTCAAGTCGGTCCGACTGTCGGACAGGTCCTCTCGGCTCGGTTGGAGCGGGCTTCCCTCCGGCCCGGTCCGGTTCAAACCGGGCCGACTGTCGGACAGGTTTCTGCTGCTCGGGTGTGGTGACTGTGCCTTCCGGGCGGAAGAAGCCAAACCGGGTCGACTGTCGGACAAGTTCCCGTGGCCTGGCGGCTGAGGGCTTTCCGCCGGCTGGCTGAGGTCCAAACCAGTCCGACTGTCGGACACGTTTTCTTGAGCTGGCTGGAGCGGGCGGCCCTCCGTGCCCTGGTTCTCCCAACCCGTCCGGCTGTCCGACAGGTTTCCGCTGCTCCGAGGGGGCGGACGCGTCCTGTCCATCGGTAGGGACGCTGCCGGGCCGAAGGCGTGTGTCAGTGTTCGCTCGTTGGCGCCCGAAGGGCCGGCCCGACTCTCCAGACCTGTCTGGCTGTCGGACAGGTTTCCAGAGCCTGGCTGAGGCGGATGTGTCTCACCCCTCGCTGGTGATGGGGTGGGGTCGGAGGGGCGCAGCAGTGCGCAGGCGTCAGTGCGGGAGGACCCGAACTGGTCGTCCAAACCTGTCCAACTGTCGGACAGGTTCGTGCGGTGCCCCGTCGGTGGGGCGTCCCCTCGGGGTTCTCGCTTCTCAGCACTGAGGGCAGGCGTCATGTCCGAGAGGCCGGCGGACGGCTCCAGGTCGCGGCTCGCGCCGGACGGGGGCCTTGCCGCCATCGACTGTCCTTCCGAGGCTTCGGACTGCGCGCTGCGTCCAGGTCGCACCTGGAGCACCAGCCGTGCGCCGGTCGCGGCATCCGGATGGAAGCGCAGCGTGGAGGACCGTCCCTCCGCCGCGGCCCGTACCGCACTGAGCACGTCCTGGGCTTCCTCCGCCGAGTGTGGCGGCAACGTGATGCCCGGTCCTGCGCCGGCCTCTCCGGCCATCCACAGGTGGCACAGCGGCTTCAAACCGTGCGCTTCCGCCTTCGCGACCGTGGTCACCGCAAGCATCGTCATGCCCTCTTCGGGCGCGGATGCAGTGGGACCGTCACCGGGGCGCCGCACGTGGGCGCTGCCCACGAGCACCAACTCGAAGCCGCTCTCCAGCAGGGCCGTCGAGGCCCGCAGCGACGCGGCCAGGGTGCTGGCCCCCGCATCCACCACGAAGTTCGGACCCTTGGTGTCGAGTACCCCCGCCACCCGCCCTGGCGTGACGTTGGGCATCATTCCCTGGAGCGTGTAGGGCCCCGTGGGCCGCAGCACGCCCACCGCCGCGTGGAGGCGATCCACCAGCGGCAGGAGCCGCGCGGAGTCCGGCGTGCGCTGGAGGTGCTCTCGCAGCCTGCGCCGCGTGGAGTCCGCCAGCACGCGCTGCGTGGCCTCCACGCCCCGGCGTGTCTTCCCCTCCAGCCCCAGGACGATGGCCGTCCCCATCCGCAGCGAATCAAAGGCCCCGAGCTTCTTCACGAGGTCACTCGCGACGATGAGACCCAGGTGCTGCGTGAGGTCCATGTCCTCGGTGATGTCCGGCAACAGCCGCACGGATGCGGGCAGCCGCAATCCCTTGGCCTCGAAACGCGCCTCCGGGAACATCCCCTCCGCGGCCACCACCACCAGCGCTCCCTCCGTCGACGGAGCGGCCCTGGCGCGTGGCGCGAGCGGGCCTCCCCGGTACTCCTCCAGCACCAGGTGCGCGTTCGTGCCGCCGAAGCCGAAGCCGTTCGTGGCCGCGCGGCGTGGCTGGTCTCCGTTCTCCGGCCACGGCTGCTCCCGCGTGCTCACCTCGAAGTCCGGCCCGAGCGCTCGAAGCCCCGCGCCCGGACGGTCGAAGTGGGACTGCGGCGGGAAGCTCCGGTGCTCCAGCGCCTTGCACAGCTTGATGACCGAAGCCGCCCCCGCGGCCCACCCGACGTGGCCGATCAGCGCCTTCACGCTGGCGAGCTGAAGGCCCTTCCGCTTGCCGCCGAAGACGCGGCCAATCGACTGCAACTCGGTGGTGTCGCCGGCGGGCGTGGCCGTCCCGTGCGCCTCGATGTACTGGATGGACGCGGGCTCAACGCCCGCCGCCGCGTAGCACGCCTCCATCGCGGCCACCTGTCCGTCCGCTCGCGGGACGTTGGCGGAGCTGCTGCGCCCATCGCTGGAGATCCCCGCGCCACGGATGACCGCGTGGACCTTCAGCCCCTCGGAGACGGCATCCTCCAGGCGCATGAGGCCGACGATTCCCGCGCCCTCGCCGAAGATGACGCCATCCGCGCGCTCGTCGAACGGCCGGCTCCCCGTCGCGGAGAGCCCCTTGAACTGGGAGAACAGGCAGCTGTTTCCTGGACCCGGCGAGAACACTCCGCCCGCGAGCACCAGGTCGGCGTCACCACGCTCCAGGGCCTTCATCCCCAGCGCGATGGCGTACAGCGAGGAAGCACACGCCGCATCGAGCAGCACCGTGGACACCGCCGGGCCCACCACGTCCGTCACCACGGCTTGAAGGGTGGGATGCGGAGCAAGTTCGGAGGACGCGGCGCTGACACCCAGGGCTTCGCGCATCAGCGCGGAGAACTCCCGATCGGTGTCTCCCCGCGCGCTCAGGAGCGCTTCACCGGCTTCCAGGCACAGCGCGTCGTCGTACTCGGGCGAGCCATCCGCGGTGGAGCCAAGCAGGCACTGGATGCGTCCCGGCGCGCGCGGTGCGGTGGACCGCAGGGATTCCATCGCCTGTGAGAGCGCGATCGCCAGCAACTGCTGCTCGCGGCCATACCGGCGGAACCGAGCCGGCGCGATTCCCGGCGGAGGGACGAGGTCGCTGTCCAGGACCCGCCCGGTGAGCAGCGTGTACGTACGGTCTGGAGTCACCGCCGGGCCCACGAAGTCCACGACCTGGTCCGGATGGCTCAGGCCCGTATCGGCGATGCCGCTGATGCCGCGCTGGATGTTCCGCCAGTACGTCTCCGGATCCTTCGCGCCGCCCGGAAGCATGCAGCCCAGGGACACCACCGCGACCGCCGGGGCCCCTGGCGTTGCGTCTCGAACGACAGGAGGATTCGAGGGCAGCGCCCGGTCCACGGACGTCAGCGTGATGGACGTGTCCGTCGGCAGGATGCGCTGGACGATCCGCGTCAGCCGTCCGCCCGTGCCGCAGTCCACGAACCGAGTACAGCCCGCGCCCACCAGCGTCTCGATCGCGCCCGGGAAGTCGAAGGGACGCACCAGGTGGGACGCGAGCGCTCCCGCCAGCTCCGTCCGGCCACCGGCGTACACCCGCCGCTCGATGGGCGAATAGATGGGCCCACGAACTGGCTGCACCGCCAGTTCCGCGAGGCTCTCGCGGAACGCGGCGACCGCGGGCGCCAGGCATGGGTGATGGAAGGGGTAGCGGCTGGAGATGAAGGTGAGGCCCTTGCCCTGCCGCTCCAGGAACGCGCGCAGCCGCTCCAACTCCTCACGTGGTCCCGCGACCACGGTCTGCCGCGGATGATTGCGACCCGCGACCTCCAGGCTCCGGGCTCCACCCTCCTTCATGGCTCGGACCGTCTCCGGAGCCGAGAGGGCGACCGCCGCGAGCGTGCCCAGGTCATCCGGTACCGTCTGGAGCGCCCGGATTCGGTGGCACACCACCTCCGCGCCCGCGCGCAGGTCCAGGGCTCCGGCCGCGGTCATCGCCGCGATCTCCCCGAAGCTATGTCCCACGAACACGTCCGGCCGCGTGCCCTGCCGCTCCAGCCACCGCGCCCCCAGCACCCCGGACAGGAAGATGCCGAGCTGATCCAACAGCGGCGCCGCGTCCAGCGCACGGTGCACCTGCTTCACCTCCTCCGCCGCGAGCAGCGGACCCACGTCGATGCCCTGGGTGCGGCAGGCCTCCGAGACCGACACCAGCTCAGCGCGCAGCTCCGGCTGGAGCGCCTTCAGTTTGAGGAAGAGAGCAGGCTCGAACGTGCCCTGTCCGGCGAACAGGAACGCCGTGGCGCCCGTGGGCAACTGAAGCGCTGGCGTGGAGGCCGGAGCGTCATTCAGAGACTCCTCGGATGTCGGATCCGACAGGTGCTTCGTCCTTGAGGCACCGCCTGGAGCAGCCTTTCCAGGAGGCGAGTAAGGCTCCGACGCGGAGGCCTGGGGCATGTTGGGGCTCCCCTCGGCCACCGGCCCGGGAGGAGGCATCGTCCGCGGCAGGCCGCTCGACGTGGCTCCGCTGCCAGGCGCGCCGAGCCCCGGCGTCGAGGCCGACGCCTCTTGGGGGGACTTCACGGGCGCCGGATCCGGCAGGTGCACCGTTCGCGAGACACCGCGCGGCGCGGTGTCCGCCAGCAGGGTCCGCGCGAGCCCGCGCACGGCCTCTGGGAACAGCGCCTGGACGCCAGCGCCTCCCTGCAAGCTGAGGTCGCGGAAGGTCTTCGGGCCCGCTGGCTCATGGAGCGCCGCCAGCGCCTCGAAGCTGCGCTGGAAGGACTCCGGGAATGCACGCAGCGCTCCCTGCCGGTCCGCGCAGAGCACGGTCTGATAGCCGCACGCCACCGGCGTGCCGTCGCGCTTCAACGTGCGGAAGCAGAAGCGCAGGGACACCTCGCCCCGCGCCTCCAGCGAGGTCAGCACCACCAGCCGGTCCCCCAGCGCGGCGGGGGCGAGGTTGCGCGAATAGCCCTCGTAGGTGAGCAGGAGCACCTGCTCGAAGTCGCGCCGGAACTCGGGTGTCTCGAAGGCGTGCGGGCTGAAGAGCAGGTGCTCGCGGCCCGCGCACTGGAACTTGAAGTTGGTGAGGAAGTGATGGCTCCCGTAGGCCATCGTGTCGTCGAAGTGGATGTCGTACGGGACAGCGAAGAAGTCCATGGTGGTGGCTCCAGAAGGCGAGAGGTCAGGACGCGCGAGCGGCCGGCAGCAGGCCGTCCACGGTCCCGGAGAGGCCGGCGTCCACCACCCAGATGGCGCCATTCACGCGCTGGGTCTTGGGCCCCAGCAGCAGCTCGGTCACGTCCGCGACGTCGTCCGCGGTGCACAGCCGCCCGCCCGGCGTCGCGGACTCCCAGCGCGCGACGCGCCCCGCGGCATCCGGGAACATCCCCAGCAGCTCCCCGTGCACGGGCCCCGCGGCCACGCAGTTGGTGCGGATGCCATCCGGCGCCAGCTCCGCGGCCAGGTAGCGCGTGAGGGACTCCACGCTCGCCTTCACCACGCCCTGGCAGCCCAGGTCGTGCATGTACCGCTGCGACATGGACGTGGACATGGTGACGATGCTCCCGCCTCCACGCGCGGCCATCAGCGGGCGCGCGCGCATCGCGCACTCGTAGGTGCCGGTGATGCAGGTGCGGAACGCCTTGTCCCAGTCCCGGGGCGCGATGCGGTCGAACGGACCGATGAGCCCGTTGGACGCGTTGCACACGAGCAGGTCCAGCCCGCCCAACTGCTCGCGGATCATCGCGAACATCCGCTCCAGGTGCTCCTCCTGCGCCACGGAGCCCCACAGGTGGACCGCCCTGCCACCCGCGTCCACGATGTCCCGCGCCGTCTTCTCGCCGCCCTCGCGCGAGTGGAACGAGTTGACGATCACCGTCGCCCCCGCCCGCGCCAGCCGCGTCGCGATGACCCGGCCGATGCCCTTGCCCGAACCCGTGACGAGCGCGACCTTCCCCTCGAACGGCAGCCCCCTGCGCGACGCGACCGGCGCGGGCGCCGACCGCGCGGGCGCACGAGCCCCCTCGTCCGCGACGGGCGGCGGGGCCGGCAGCAGCGCGCGGGCCGCGTCGGCGATGGCGGCCATCGTGCGCAGGCGCTGCGAGGGCTTCGGCGCCTCGCCCAGTCCCAGCTCCTTCGTCAGCACGGCCAGCACCTCCGCCTGCTTCACGGAGTCGATGCCCAGCTCGTCCTCCAGGTCCGCGTGCGGCGTGAGCAGCTCCTCCGGATAGCGCGTCACGCGCGCGAACACGGCGCGCACGCGCGGCAGCAGCTCCTGCGTGACCGGAGCACCGGTGCCGCCCTCCGCCTCCACGACGGCGCCGACGGAGGCCACGTGAAGTGACGGCGCGGGCTCCGTGTGCAGCGCCTCCGAGACCGCCTCGGCGATGGCGCCGAGCGTGCGAGCCTTCCCGCTGCGCGGCATCCGGTCCGGCGGCAGGTGGAACTCGCGGGCGATGACCGCGGCGATCTCCGCGAGCTTCACGGAGTCGATGCCCAGCTCATCCTCGAGCTGCGCATGCTCCGTCAGGATGTCCAGCGGATAGCGGGTGACGGCCGCGGCGCACTGCCGCACCTGCTCCAGGATGTTTGAAGGCGTGGATGTATGGGATTGAGACGAACGCGCGGACATGATGGCCCCTGCCGGTTCAATGCGTGGCGGGGGCTGACTGTAATTGGGGGTCTGACACGTCCCGCGAAGCGACGTGAAACACTCACCGCGCAGCTCACAGCAATCAATGAGGGAGCGAAGACTCCTCATGCGCGGGAATCCGCGCGTCCTGCTCGAGTGCCGCGCGAGCGCGCCGCCATCCCAGCCACAAGGGAATACACAGCGCAGGCAGCGTGAGCAGATCCGTGATGTCCACCGTGTGCACCGTGGGCCGCACCCCGGGGATGCGCGCACCCGCGAGCAACGCACGCAGCGCGAAGAAGGGCCACTGCAGTCCGCCCAGTGCCCACCGCCACGCATCCCCGGCGTCGTGTGAAAGCTTCGTCGAGGCGAAGCACAAGCCCGTCAGCACGACCGCCCCCGCGAGCACCGGGAACGATGGGCGGAAGTCCCGCGCGCGTCGCTGGAACGCCTGCTCCCACAGCGCCTGGAGGACCACGGGGAACATGGCGAGCCCGGCGACGTCGGAGAGCTTCCCCGTCCACCACGACGGCCAGCGCGCCTTGAACACGTGGTCGTTCAGCACGAGCAGGACCACGGCCATGAGCACCCCGGGGTGCAGGAGGCCGCTGGCCGGAAAGGGCCTCTTCGTCCCGGTGGCGGTCGCTCCGGCGCGCATGGGGGCACTCTCACACTCGCGGCCGGGAAATGGAAAGGCCCGTGATTGCGAGGACTTGAAGGACGCGGCGGGAAAATAAAAAGGCCGTGTCGATTTTCCCCAGCCCTATTCGTTGCCATCCTGAAAGCAGGACGAAGAACACCCCCGCGGCCCGATGGCGCGCGGCAGGAGACACGACCGTGCGATTCATGATCATCCGCAGGGCGGACAAGGACACCGAGGCGGGCGTCCTCCCCGACGAGAAGCTGCTCGCCGCCATGGGCGCCTACAACGAGGAGATGGTGAAGGCGGGCGTGATGCTCCAGGGGGAGGGCCTTCATCCCAGCAGCAAGGGCGCGCGCGTGAAGTTCACGAACGGCAAGCCCACCATCATCGACGGCCCCTTCACGGAGACGAAGGAGCTCATCGCGGGCTTCACCCTCATCCAGGTGAAGTCGCGCGAGGAGGCCCTGGAGTGGCTCAAGCGCTGGCCCTCCTCCGACGCGGGCGGCAACGTGGAGCTGGAGCTGCGACAGGTCTACGAAGACGACGACTTTGGCGCCGAGTTCACGCCCGAGCTGCGCGAGCGGGAAGCGCGCATGCGCGAACAGGCCGCGAAGAATCGCTAGGCCGCGATGGCGTCTCCACATGACATGGGCTGCCGCGCGTCCAGGGCCGGCGCGATGCCACGTGCGGCGATGCTCCAGCGGAGGGTGCTGCCGTGGGGAGGCCTCAGGGTGTACAGAGGAAAGCGGTCGCCCACGGGGCCAAGCTCGCCCCCGGACCGGCTCGACGATGGCTGGGCCGTGGAATCCTTCGAGGATGCGAGCGTCCAGCGCCGGGGGGCGCTGCGCTGGCGCACGACGTCTCGGAAGGCACGGGGCGCGTCGCGCGCGGTAACGGGGGACAGGACGTCTTCGTCTCACCTTCGCCGGGCGTCACGGAGGCCTTCACCGGCAGCTTCTATAATGACGGGGGCTCGACACTGCTCCTCATTCTTCTCGGGCGGTGCGTGGTGCCGGCGGTGCCTGGACTGGATCGCCCCAAGGTGCCGGGCGACAGCGGAGCCACCGGCCTCGTGTCCTCCGCCAGACGGTGGTTGCGCGAGCCGCATCGGGATTCTGACGGGACGGCGCGCTTCGTGGATGACCGCGCCCGCGCGGGTAGGCAGGTTGCGCCCTGGCATGGCCACTCCGAAAGCACCCCGCACCCGAAAGACCCCCGCCCCCTCCGGCTTCGTCCGCGTCCGGGGTGCCCGGGAACACAACCTGAAGCACGTGGACGTGGACATCCCGCGTGACGCGCTGGTGGTCTTCACCGGCGTGTCCGGCTCCGGCAAGTCGTCGCTCGCCTTCGGGACGCTCTACGCGGAGGCGCAGCGGCGCTACTTCGAGTCCGTGGCCCCGTATGCCCGGCGGCTGATCGATCAGGTGGGCGTGCCGGAGGTGGACGCCATCGAAGGGCTGCCCCCGGCGGTGGCGCTCCAGCAGCACCGGGGCGCGCCGACGTCGCGCTCGTCGGTGGGCAGCGTGACGACGCTGTCGAACTCCGTGCGCATGCTGTACTCGCGCGCGGGCGCGTACCCGCCGAAGCTGGAGCGGCTGGACTCGGACGCCTTCTCCCCGAACACGCCCGCGGGCGCGTGCCCGAAGTGCCACGGCATCGGCCGCGTGTTCGAGGTGACCGAGCGCTCCATGGTGCCGGATGACTCCTTGAGCATCCGCGAGCGCGCCGTCGCCGCGTGGCCGCCCGCGTGGCATGGCCAGAACCTGCGCGACATCCTGGTGACGCTCGGGTACGACATCGACAAGCCCTGGCGCGACCTGCCGAAGAAGGACCGCCAGTGGATCCTCTTCACGGACGAGCAGCCCACCGTCCCCGTCTACGCGGGCTTCTCGTCCGCAGAGGTCAAGCGGGCCATGGCCCGCAAGGAGCCGCCCAGCTACATGGGCACCTTCACGGGCGCGAAGCGCTACGTGATGTCCACCTTCGCGACGACCCAGAGCGCGATGATGAAGAAGCGCGTCGCCCGGTACATGGTCGCCAGCGACTGCTCGCTGTGCGAGGGCAAGCGCCTGAAGCGCGAGTCGCTGTCGGTGAAGTTCGCCGGGCTCGACATCGGCGACCTGTCCCGCCTGCCGCTGGAGCAGGTCGCGGCGCTCATCCGGCCCACGGCGGAAGGGAAGGGGAGGGACGCGGAGGGCATGGCCCGCGAGCACCCGGAGAAGCTCATCGTCGCCCAGCGCATCACCCAGGACCTGCTCGCGCGCATCCAGGTGCTGATGGACCTGGGCCTGGGCTACCTGTCGCTGGAGCGCAGCACGCCCACGCTGTCGCCGGGAGAGCTGCAGCGGCTGCGGCTGGCCACGCAGGTGCGCTCCAACCTCTTCGGCGTCGTGTACGTGATGGATGAGCCGTCCGCCGGCCTGCACCCCGCGGACACGGAGTCGCTGCTCACGGCGCTGGACCGGCTGAAGGAGGCGGGCAACTCGCTGTTCGTGGTGGAGCACGAGGTGGACGTCATCCGCCACGCGGACTGGATCGTCGACGTGGGCCCCGCCGCCGGTGAGCACGGCGGGCGCGTGCTCTACAGCGGAGTGCCGGAGGGGCTGGCGAAGGTGGAGGCGTCCCGGACGCGGCGCTACCTCTTCGAGGAGGCGCGCGTGCACCGCCGCACGCCTCGCAGGCCCACGGGGCGGCTGCGCCTGGAGGGCGTGAAGCGCAACAACCTGCGCGGCCTGGACGTGGACTTCCCGCTGGGCGTCTTCACCACGGTGACGGGCGTGTCCGGCTCCGGCAAGTCCAGCCTCGTGAGCCAGGCGCTGGTGGAGCTGGTGGCCGGGAGGCTGGGCCAGGCGCTGGCGCCGGATGAGGAGGAGGGCGAGCCGCTGGACCGCGAGCCGGTGATGGCGAGCGAGGGCCATATCCAGGAGGGGATGGAGGCCATCCGCCGGCTGGTGACGGTGGACCAGAAGCCCATCGGCCGCACGCCGCGCTCCAACCTGGCGACGTACACGGGCCTGTTCGACCACGTGCGCAAGCTGTTCGCGGCGACGCCGCTGTCGAGGTCGCGCAAGTACGGCGCGGGGCGCTTCTCCTTCAACACGGCGGGAGGCCGCTGCGACACGTGCGAGGGCGAGGGCTTCGTGAGCGTGGAGCTGCTCTTCCTGCCCAGCGTGTACGCGCCGTGCCCCACGTGCCACGGCACCCGCTACAACGCGAAGACGCTGGAGGTGCGCTACCGCGAGAAGAACGTCGCGGACGTGCTGGGGATGACGGTGGACGGCGCCTTCGACTTCTTCCAGGACGAGCCGCCGCTCCACCGCGCGCTCAAGGTGCTGCGCGACGTGGGCCTTGGGTACCTGCGGCTGGGGCAGCCCGCGACGGAGCTGTCCGGCGGCGAAGCGCAGCGCATCAAGCTGGCCACGGAGCTCCAGCGCACGCAGCACGGCGACACGCTCTACGTGCTGGACGAGCCCACCACCGGCCTGCACCCGGCGGACGTGGACAAGCTGATGGCGCAGCTGGACGGGCTGGTGGACGCCGGCAACACGGTCATCGTCGTGGAGCACGACCTGCGCGTCATCGCCGCCAGCGACCACGTCATCGACGTGGGGCCCGGCGCGGGCAACGCCGGGGGCCGCGTGGTGGCGCAGGGCACGCCGGAGCAGGTGGCGAAGGTGAAGGAGAGCCGCACCGCGCCGTACCTGGCGCGAACGCTCGGAGGCTGAACGAGGAGGGCGACAACGGGCCCGCCATCGGCTTCGCCACCCGCTCCCCGCGGACCAGCTCCCCAGGCTGCGGCCACGGCTCCCGGACCGGAGCCGCCGTCCGCCCCGCCGCCCGGGCCACGCATGCGAGCGCGAGCAGGCTCTGAAGGTAGCGGTTCATCCGGGTGATGAAGATGGGGTACACCGCAGGCCGTGAAGCCCCTGCCTCCCTCTCGCCCGAAGGTGACGACGTGAACGACCGACTCCTGCGCGCGGCGCGCCGCCAGCCCACCGACACCACCCCCGTGTGGCTGATGCGTCAGGCGGGCCGCTACCTGCCAGAGTACCGAGCCATCCGCGGCAACATCGCGTTCCTGGACCTCTGCAAGAACCCGGATCTGGCCGCGGAAGTCACCGTCCAGCCCATCACCCGCCTGGGCGTGGACGCGGCCATCATCTTCTCCGACATCCTCATCCCCGTGGAGGCCATGGGCATCCACCTGGAGCTGGGCGACAAGGGCCCCCACTTCCCCAACCCGCTGCGCACGCCCGCGGACATCGACAAGCTCGGCGTCCCCGACCCCGTGGAAGGCACCGGCTTCGTCGCCGAGGCCATCCGCCGCACGCGCAAGGCCCTGAATGACTCCGTGCCCGTCATCGGCTTCGCGGGCGCGCCCTTCACCCTCGCCGCGTACATGGTCGAGGGCGGCGGCTCCAAGAGCTACATCCAGATCAAGCGCCTGCTCTTCGAGCAGCCCGAGGTCGCCCACCGCCTCTTCCAGAAGCTCACCGACACCCTCATCCCGTACCTCAAGATGCAGGTGGAGGCCGGCGCCAGGATTGTCCAGATCTTCGACTCCTGGGGCGGCGAGCTGTCCCCCTGGGACTTCGAGCGCTTCAGCCTCCCGTACCTCACCCGCATGGTGACGGAGCTCAAGGCCACCGGCGTCCCCGTCATCCTCTTCGGCGTCAACATGACCCCGCACCTGCCGCTCCTGAAGCGCACCGGCGCGGACGTCATCGGCCTGGACTGGCGCTGCCCCGTGGACGAGGGCCGCCGCATCCTCGGGCCGGACGTCGCCACCCAGGGCAACCTGGATCCGCTCCACCTCTTCCTCCCCCGCGAGGAACTGGACGGCCGCGTGCAGGACATCCTCCGCCGCGCCGGACCCACCGGGCACATCTTCAACCTGGGCCACGGCATCCTCCCGCCCACCGACCCGGACGCCGCGAAGTTCCTCGTGGAGGCCGTCCACAAGCACGGCGCCGCCCTCCGCCAGGGCACGCTCGGCTGAACGGGCGCCCACCCCGCCGGCTGATGAGCAGTTGACTCAAGAATCAATCCGACGTTGACGCGGTGCATTGCCCGCCGTTAGAAGCGCCTCACTCGTTTCACAGAGGGTGAGGCACACATGGCAAGCGAGAAGCGCAACGGCCACCGGCGGGTGGCCATCGTCCGGGGGCTGCGGACGCCGTTCGCGAAGGCGGGCACCGTCTTCGCGAACCTGACGGCGCTGGACCTGGGCCGGATGGTGGTCCAGGAGCTGGTCCAGCGCAGCGACCTGGACCCCAACGAAATCAACCAGGTCGTGTTCGGACAGGTCATCCCCACGCTGACCGCGCCGTCCATCGCGCGCGAGGTGGTGCTGGCGGCGGGCCTGCCCAAGCGCATTGACGCCTTCACGGTGGCGCGCGCCTGCGCCACGTCCATCCAGTCCATGGTGGCGGGCGCCAACGCCATCGCGCTGGGCGACGCGGACGTCGTCATCGCCGGCGGCACCGAGTCCCTGTCCGACGCGCCCATCTTCACCAGCCGCCCGCTGGCGCACGCGCTGGCCGCGTCGTCCAAGGGCAAGAGCCTGCCGGACAAGCTCAAGCCCTTCCAGAGGCTCAAGGCCAAGGACCTCATCCCCGTGCCCCCCGCCATCGCCGAGTACTCCACCGGCGAGACGATGGGCGAGAGCGCGGAGAAGATGGCCAAGGAGAACGGCATCACCCGCGAGGAGCAGGACCTCATCGCGTTCAACTCGCACCAGAACGCGGCCCGCGCGTGGAAGGAGGGCCTCTTCGACGGCGAGGTGATGCACGTCACCGTGCCGCCGAAGTACGAGCAGGTCGCCACCAAGGACAACATCGTGCGCGAGGACACCAGCCTGGAGGCGCTCTCCAAGCTGAAGCCCGTGTTCGACCGCCGCTATGGCAGCGTCACCGCCGGCAACGCGTCCCCGCTGACGGACGGCGCCGCGGCGCTGCTGCTCATGAGCGAGGAGAAGGCGAAGGCGCTGGGCTACGAGCCGCTGGGCTTCTTGCGCTCGCACGCGTTCGCGGCCACGGACCCGGGAGACCAACTGCTCCAGGGCCCGGCGTACGCGGCGCCCGTGGCGCTCAAGCGCGCGGGGATGAAGCTCGCGGACATCGACCTGGTGGAGATGCACGAGGCGTTCGCCGCGCAGGTGGCGAGCAACCTCCAGGCGCTCGCGTCCAAGGAGTTCGCGAAGAAGGCGGGCTTCAACGCGCCGGTCGGTGAGGTGGACCGCTCGCGGCTGAACGTGACGGGCGGCTCCATCTCCATCGGGCACCCGTTCGGTGCCACGGGCGCGCGCATCATCACGCAGGCCCTGAACGAGCTGAAGCGTCGGAACAAGAACACGGTGCTGTGCACCGTCTGCGCCGCGGGCGGCCTGGGCGCCGCGGTCATCCTGGAGCGTGCGTGATGGCGACCAAGCAAGAGGCAGTCGAAGCGAAGCAGGGCTTGAGCTACGACGTCGCGGACGGCGTCGCGGTCATCACCGTGGACCAGCCGGGCGCGCCGGTGAACACGCTGTCCCCGGACGTGGGCGCCGCCTTCTCGGACCTGCTCCTGCAGGCGGAGCGGGACCCGGAGGTGCGGGCGGTGGTGTTCATCTCCGGCAAGAAGGACAACTTCGTCGCCGGCGCGAACATCGACTTCCTCCAGACGCTGAAGACCCCGGCGGAGGTGGAGGCCCTCAGCCGCAACGCGCACGCGGAGTTCGACCGGCTGGAGGCCTACTCCAAGCCGGTGGTCGCGGCCATCCACGGCGCGTGCCTGGGCGGCGGCCTGGAGTGGGCGCTCGCGTGCCACTACCGCATCGTCACGGACAGCCCCAAGTCCGTGGTGGGCCTGCCGGAGACGCAGCTGGGCCTCATCCCCGGCGCCGGCGGCACGCAGCGGCTGCCCGCGCTGATTGGCGCGGAGGCGGCGCTGGACCTCATCCTCACCGGCAAGAACGTCAAGCCGTCCAAGGCGAAGAAGCTGGGCCTCGTGGATGAAGTGGTGCCCGTGCCCATGCTCAAGGACCTCGCGCTCAAGCGCGCGGCGGAGCTGGCGGCGGGCACGCTCAAGGTGGAGCGCCCGCACCAGGGCTTCAAGGCCGTGGCCCGGAGCGGCAAGAAGAAGGGCCTGGCCGGCATCTTCCAGGGGCTCATCAGCAAGGACCTCTGGAAGGAGGCGGCGCTGGAGGACAACCCGCTCGGCCGCAAGGTGATGTTCGACCAGGCGAAGAAGCAGCTCCTCAAGAAGACGCGCGGCAAGTACCCCGCGCAGGAGAAGGCGCTGCAGGTCATCCGCGTGGGCCTGGAGTCCGGCCGCAAGGCGGGCCTGGAGGCGGAGGCCAGGGCCTTTGGCGAGCTGGTGTTCACGGACGTGTCGCGGCGCCTCGTCGAGATCTTCTTCGCCACCACGGCGCTGAAGAAAGAGAACGGCACCTCCAACCCCAACCTGAAGCCGCGCGAGGTGAAGAAGGTGGGCGTGCTGGGCGGCGGGCTCATGGGCGGCGGCATCGCCTACGTGGCCGGCGTGCTCCAGGGCGTGCCCGTGCGCGTGAAGGACCGGGACGACGCGGGCGCGGGCCGCGCGCTCCGGCAGGTGCAGACGGTGCTGGATGAGCGCGTGAAGCGCCGCTCGCTCACGCCGCGCGAGTCGAACGCGAAGCTGGCCAACATCACCGCGGGCACGGACTACAGCGGCTTCAAGTCGGTGGACCTGGTCATCGAGGCCGTCTTCGAGGACCTGAAGCTCAAGCACCAGGTCATCGCGGAGGTGGAGGCCGTCACCGGCGAGAACACCATCTTCGCGTCCAACACCTCCAGCCTGCCCATTGGCGAGCTGGCGAAGGGCAGCAAGCGCCCCTCGCAGGTGATTGGCATGCATTACTTCAGCCCGGTCCACAAGATGCCGCTCCTGGAGATCATCACGCACCCGGGCACGGCCGAGTGGGTGACGGCGACCTGCGTGGACGTGGGCAAGAAGCAGGGCAAGACGGTCATCGTCGTCAACGACGGGCCGGGCTTCTACACGTCGCGCATCCTCGCGCCGTACATGAACGAGGCCGCGTACCTGCTGGCGGAGGGCGCGGACATCGTCCAGCTGGACAAGGCGCTGGTGGACTTCGGCTTCCCCGTGGGGCCCATCACCCTGCTGGACGAGGTGGGCATCGACGTGGCCCAGAAGGTGGGGCCCATCATGGAGGCCGCGTTCGGCAAGCGCATGGCGGCGCCCAAGGCGCTGGAGGGCGTGGTGTCCGACGGCCGCCTGGGCCGCAAGACGAACAAGGGCTTCTACCTGTACGAGGGCGGGAAGAAGAAGGAGGTGGACCCCAACGTCTACCTGCTCCTGCCGCACGGCAAGGACCGCAAGTCCCTGGACCCCGCGGAGATGGCCGAGCGCGTGGCGCTGCAGATGGTGAACGAGGCCATCCGCTGCCTGGGCGAGGGCATCCTGCGCAGCCCCCGCGACGGCGACGTGGGCGCCATCTTCGGCCTGGGCTTCCCGCCGTTCCTGGGCGGCCCGTTCCGGTACGCGGACGCCGTGGGCCCGGCCCACCTGCTGCGCAAGCTGGAGCACTACCAGGACAAGTACGGCGAGCGCTTCACGCCCGCGCCGCTGCTGGTGGAGAAGGTCCGCGCCGGCAAGGGCTTCTACGAGGCCTGAGCGCATGACGCACCGGGGCGGGGGAGGGGGCCTCCCACGGGCTCCTCCCCGCTTCCGGGCCTGACTTGACGCGAGGGGCGGTTCTGGACCAAGGGCATGGCCCGCATGGTCCGCTCCGCTCCTCGTGTCGTATTGCTCGCCGGGCTCGCCGCCCTGGCGGTGTGCACCGCGCTGGTGACGGCGTCCGCGCTCGCGTTCCCGCAGGGCTACAGCCCTGCGCGGCTGACGTGGCCGGGCGCCCCCGTCCTGTTGGGCTGGGCGCGCTTCGACGCCGGCTGGTACGCGCGCATCGCGACGGAGGGCTACAGCTACACGCCCGGCCAGCAGAGCCCGGTGGCGTTCTTCCCGCTGTACCCGCTGGTGCTGCGGGGCCTGGGCCTCATGCACCTGGACACGTTCCTCGCGGGCGTGCTCGTCACCATGCTGTGCGGCCTGGGCGCGCTGTACGTCTTCACGCTGTGGGCGCGCACGCGGGCGGATGAAGAGGCGGCGCGGAGCGCGGGGCTGCTGCTGGCGTTCTATCCGTTCGCGTTCTTCCTCTACGGGGCCATGTACTCGGACGCGCTGTTCCTCCTGCTCATCATCGGGGCGTTCCTGCTGCTGGAGCGGGGGCGGCTGGGGTGGGCGGTGCTGCTCGCGGCGGTGGCCACGGCGGCGCGGCCGGTGGCGCCCGCGCTGGTGGTGGGGCTGCTCGCGCGGCGGCTGGAGTGGAAGCGCGAGCGCGGCCTGAAGTGGAGCCTGCTGGACCTGCTGCCGGTGCTCGCGGCGGCGGGCTTCGTGCTGTACGTGCTCTACCAGTGGAAGGCGTTCGGTGAGCCGTTCGCGTTCGTGAAGGTGCAGTCCTCGGCGGGGTGGGACCAGAAGCCGGGCTGGCGCACGTGGGCGAAGCTGCGCTGGCTCCAGGGCTTCAGCCGGGACATGACGCTGTCGGACGGCCTCCGGCTGGTGGGACACGCGGCCGTCACGCTGGGGGCCCTCGCGCTCATCTGGCCCACGGCGAAGCGGCTGGGGT
Organism: Corallococcus sp. RDP092CA; assembly: GCF_041903675.1. Classification (NCBI taxonomy): domain Bacteria; kingdom Pseudomonadati; phylum Myxococcota; class Myxococcia; order Myxococcales; family Myxococcaceae; genus Corallococcus; species Corallococcus sp. RDP092CA. The sequence goes on from NZ_JAYESI010000008.1 coordinate 79,007, forward strand.
GGGGCTATGGCGTGTATGCGCTGGCCATCGTGGGCTTGCCGGCCCTGTCCAGCAAGGACTTCATGGGCATGGGGCGCTACCTCCTGGCCGCCTTCCCGCTGTTCCTCACGCTGGCGCTGCTGCTGCGGGAGCGTCCGCGCTTGAAGTGGGGCGTGCTCGCCGCGAGCGCCTGCGTGATGCTGGCGCTGACGGTGGCGTTCGGCGCGGCGGAGTACGTGTCATGACCGCGCGAAGGGCGCGGGCGCTCGCGGCGGAGCAGGGCGCGGAGGCCTCGGCATGAGCGGCCTCATGGCGCAGGCGCTGGAGCGCTACGCGCACCTGCCCGCGGGCGAGCGCTTCCACGTGCACGCGCGGGCGTCCTCGGCCCCGCTGCTCGCGGTGGCGTCGCGTCTGCCCTCCGGGACGGTGGCGGACATCGGCTGCGGGCACGGCCTCCTGTCCGCGGTGCTGGCGCTCGCGGTGCCGGAGCGGCAGGTGCTGGGCGTGGACCTGGACGAGCGCAAGGTGCACTGGGCCAGACAGGCCCTGTCCGGGCTGCCCAACGTGACGCTCGACGTGGGCTCCGTGGACGCGCTCGCGAGGACGCGGCCGAGCACGCTCGACGCGGTGGTGGTCTGCGACGTGCTGTACCTGCTGCCCGAGGAGAGGTGGCCCGGGTTCCTCCAGGCCGTGCGCGGCCTGCTCAAGCCCGGAGGCCGCTTCCTCCTGAAGGAGGTGGAGGGCGACCGCTCCTGGAAGCACGCGAAGGCGCTCGCGCAGGAGTGGGTGATGGTGTCGCTGCTGGGCCGCACCAAGGCCAGCGGCGGCATGGTCCTCAAGCCGCGCGTGGACGGGGTCCGGCTGCTCCGTGACGCGGGCTTCGAGGTGCGCGAGGTGGTGGGCCTGGGCGAGGGCTACACCACGCCGCACCTGCTCTACGACGCCGAGGCCCGCTGAAGCCCGCCGTAGCTCACGAGCGAGATGCCCCGCTCCCCGAGCCGCGCCTTTACCCGGGGGCTGGTGAGCGCCGCCAGCTCCGCCTCCCAGCCATAGGTCCACGCCGGGTCCTCCGGCACGTGCGGCTTGCCTTCCCCGGGGTGGCACCCCAGCTCGAAGTCCCCCGCCGGCAGCGCGTCCAGCACCGAGAGCAACGCCGGCTCATCCAGCCGGCCCGCCTCGAACACACCTCCGGCGCTGACCCGCCGCACCCCCGGCCGCGCCCGGGGCGCCGTCCGCGCGAGCACCGCCAGCACCGTCGTCTTCAGCGCGGGCCCGGGCGCCCGCAGCCACGCCGCGCGAGGCAGCGCATCCGGCCACCGCAGGGGCAGGCCCTCGCGCGCCGCGAGGCCCTCCACCACCGACCGCACGCCCGGCAGCAGGTGCAGGTGCTGGTGGCCGTCCAGGTGATCCACCTCCGCGCCCAGCTCCCGCGCGCGGGCGAGCTGCGCGGACAGCTCCCGCTCCAGCTCCTCCTGCCGCACGCGCCCCGTCAGCCACGCCTTCGCGAACTCCGCCCAGCCGCCGCGCAGCCGCCCGCCCGGCGCCACCGTCCGCACGGCGTCCGGGGGCGCCGCGCAGGGAAGCCGCGTGGACAGCGCCAGGTGCACGCCCACCGCCAGCCCCTGCGCCTTCGCCCGGCCCACGGCCTCCGCCGCCGACGGGCCCATGGCCAGCAGCGTCGCGCTGGTCACGATGCCCTCGCGGTGCGCCCTGAGGATGCCCGCGTCCAGCGACGGGTGCAGCCCCAGGTCGTCCGCGTTGACGATGAGCCGCGTGCGCGCCGCCATGCTGTCCTACCCGCGCCCCGCAGAGCTCGACACCGCCCGCAGCGGCTGCACCGACGGCGGCAGGCGCACCGGCTTGCTCGGCGGCGGCGGCGAGCGCGTCTCCGGGTACAGCGCCACCAGCTCCTTCACCATCTTCACGATGACGGACGGCGACGCCAGCGTGGAGACGCCGCGCGTGCGCGGGAAGTAGTCCACGCCCATCTGGAACACCCGGAAGCCCTTGCGGATGGCCTTCACCACCAGCTCCGCGTCGATGAACGAGCCCTGGCTCTTGAGCTCCATCGACTCCAGCACCTGGCGGCGCATCAGCTTGAAGCTGAAGTTCACGTCCTTGATCTGGATGTCGAACAGCGCCCGGATGAGCAGGTTGTAGACGAACGAGTACACGATGCGCTTGGCGCCCTCGCTCGTGCGGTCGAACCGGAAGGCGCAGATCATGTCCGCCTCCAGGTAGTCCATCAGGTGCAGCGCCCGCTCCAGCTCCCGCATGTCCCACGGCAGGTCGATGTCCGAGTACAGCACCAGGTCCTTCGTGCTCGCCGCCAGCCCCGTGCGCATCGCCCCGCCCAGCTTCAGGTTCACCGGGTGCGTGATGACCCGCAGCTGAGGCACCTTCGCGGCCAGCGCGTCGCAGACCTCCTGGGTCCGGTCCGTGGAGGCGTCGTTGACGATGATGATCTCGAAGTCGTCGGTGAGCCTGGGCAGGACCTCCAGGGCGCGGCTCACGGCGCGCTCCACGTAGTCCTCCTCGTTCCAGGCGGGGAAGAAGAGGCTGATGCTTGGGGACTGGGCCGCGGTCGTCATGGTTCGCCGTTCCGTCAGGAAGGAAACGCGCGCTCGCTAGCAGACCCCCCACCCGGTGGCAAACCCCATGGCCCTTCTCGCGGTAAACCCTTATAGTACCGCGTAGTCATCATTTTACGGGGACACGGTGAAATCCCAGCCCTACACGCTCCTGGTCGTGGATGATTCGCAAGCGCTGCTGCCGCAGTTGGTGCGCACGCTCGGCCCCGAGGACTTCGCCCTGCGCGTGGCGCGCTCCGGTCAGGAGGCGCTGGGCCTGACCCAGGAGGTGGACGGCGTCCTGCTCTGCTCCGGCGGCCCCGAGGAGCGCCAGGCCCTGGGGCTGCTGGAGCCCCTCACCCCACCGCACCCCGCGCCCCGACCCGCCGTGGTGGTCCTGGCGCCCGCGGAGGACCGCGCCCTGCGGCTCGCCGCCTTGCGCCGGGGGGCTGAGGTGATTTTGACCCCATGGGACGAGGAGGAGCTGCGGTTGCGGCTCTACCGGAGCCTGGAGGCGCACTCCCGGTTGAGGGCGCTTCACTCCCAGGTGGAGGAGCTGCGGCGCCTGGCGGTGACGGACGGGCTGACGCAGGTGCACAACCACCGCTACTTCCAGGAGCGGCTGCGCGAGGAGTTCCGCCGCTCGCAGCGCTACGACGAGAGCCTGTCGCTCATCCTGGTGGACCTGGACCACTTCAAGAACATCAACGACGCCCACGGCCACGGCGCCGGGGACCGCGTCCTGCGAGAGGTGGCCGCCTCCCTCCAGCACAGCGTGCGCGAGACGGACCTGGTGGCGCGCTACGGCGGCGAGGAGTTCGCCATCCTCCTGCCCTGCACCCACCTGCCCGGCGCCCTCACCGTCGCGGAGCGAATCCGCAAGGGCATCAACGAGCTGCACGCGGGCCCGGAGGGCGCCCTGCGCGTCACCGCGTCCCTGGGCGTCTCCAGCTTCCCCCACCGCGCCATCCTCACCCCCGAGCAGCTGCTGCTCACCGCCGACGAGGCCCTCTACCGCGCCAAGCGCGAGGGCCGCGACCGCATCTGCCTCCACCCTCCCGCCCCCCTGTTCGCCGCGCCGCCCTCCCGGGCCGGCTGACCCCGGGGTCAAACACCCGGGGTCTCATTTGACCCCGTTGGGTGCGGTGGGTCTAGAATGACCTTGCCCCTTTTTGTCATGTCCCTGAAAAAGGACGTGATTGCCGGGGTTTATCCAAATCTCCGGTTTGGCAAGGCCATTGCAAATGTCGGACTCCAGAAAGTCCATGGGAACCCTGGGAGCTCAAGCGCAGGCGCAGGACCCGGTCGCCCGCGGCCGGCTGCTGCTCGTGGACGACGAGGAGAACATCCTCAAGTCCATCCGGCGGGTGCTGCGGCGGGGGGAGTGGGACATCGAGACGGCGACGGACGCGGAGGCCGGCCTGCGCACGCTGGAGCGCTTCCACCCGGAGGTCGTCATCTCCGACTTCCGCATGCCGGGGATGAACGGGGTGGAGTTCCTCACCCAGGTGAAGCTCCAGGAGCCGCGCGCCCAGCGCATCATGCTGACGGGGCAGGCGGACCAGCAGGCCATCGAGGAGGCCATCAACCGCTCCGAGATCTTCCGCTTCATCTCCAAGCCCTGGAACGACAGCCACCTGGTGCTCACGGTGAAGAGCGCCTTCGAGCAGTACGCGCTCCACGCGGAGAACGACCGGCTCTACCGCGTCACCCAGGAACAGAACGCGGAGCTCAAGCACCTCAACGCGGACCTGGAGGAGCGCGTCGCGCTGCGCACGCGCCTGCTGTCCACCGCCAAGCGCGAGTGGGAGCTGTCCTTCGACTGCATGGAGACGCCGCTCGCGGTGGTGCGCACGCGGGACTTCGCGGTGCGCCGGGCCAACGTGGCCTACGCGCAGGTGGCCCGCCGCTCCATCGAGGAGGTGCCCTCGGACGTCCCGTGCCACCAGTACCTCTTCGGCCGGGACACGCCGTGCCAGGGCTGCCCGCTGCCCTCCGCCATGGAGACGGGCAAGGGCGCGCGCGGCGAGGTGCAGCAGGGCGGGCGCAGCTACGTGGTGGCGGCCTACCCGTTCGCGGGCGACGACCGCGCGGTGTGCACCTACCGCGACGTCACGGAGGAGCAGGCGATGACGCGCCGGCTCATCGAGACGGAGAAGATGGCCGCGGTGGGCCAGCTCGCGGGCGGCGTGGCGCATGAGATCAACAACCCGCTGGGCGGCATCCTCGCCTTCGCGCAGTTGATGTCCCGCGACGCGGGCCGCAGCGACAGCGACCTGGAGTCGCTGAAGCTGATTGAAGAGAGCGCGCTGCGCTGCAAGCGCATCGTGGAGAGCCTGCTGAAGTTCAGCCGGCACAGCCGCGTGGAGGACCGCCGCCTCTTTGACCTGTCCAAGTGCGTGGAGGACGCCGCGGTGCTCTTCCGCGCGCAGCTCAAGTCCATGCCCAAGGTGGAGCTGACGCTGGGCCTGAAGGACGGGCTGCCCAAGGTGTACGGCGACCCCGGCACGCTCGCGCAGGTGGTGCTCAACCTGCTGCAGAACGGCCTCCAGGCGCTGCCCGGCGCCGAAGGGCGCCTGACCCTGGAGACGGGGCGCGAGGGCGACCGGACCTTCTTCGCGGTGGCGGACACCGGCTCGGGCATCGAAGAGCGTCACCTGCCGCGCATCTTCGAGCCGTCCTTCACCACCAAGCCACCCGGCGAGGGCACCGGCCTGGGGCTGTCCATCGCCTATCGCATCGTCCAGGACCACGGGGGCACCTTCCATGTGGACACCCACGTGGGCCAGGGCTCCCGCTTCACCGTCTACCTGCCTATTCCCCTGCAGCTCGAGAGGTTGCCGTGAACCAAGTCAAGCGCGCCAAGGTCCTCGTCGTGGATGACGACTCCGTCGTCCTCAAGGCCGTCACCCAGATCCTCCAGCGGGAAGGCCACCCGGTGGTGGCCATCGACGACGCGGTGGAGGGGCTCGCGGCGGCGAAGGACCCGTCCATCGACGTGGTGGTGCTCGACATCAAGATGCCGCACCTGTCCGGCATGGACCTGCTGCGCGCCATCAAGGCGGACCGCCCGGACGTGGAGGTCATCATGATGACGGCCTTCGCCACCGTGGAGACGGCGGTGGAGGCGGTGAAGGCGGGCGCGTACGACTACCTCACCAAGCCCTTCGAGAACATCGACGAGGTGAGCCTCACGGTGGCCAAGGCCGCCGAGCGCAAGGCGCTGAAGGACCGCACCCGCGCGCTGGAGGAGGCGCTCACCGCGCGCAGCCAGTTCGAGGACCTCATCGGCCAGTCCGCGCAGATGCGCGCCGTGTTCAAGCTGGTGGAGACGGTCAGCCACTCCACCGCCACGGTGCTCATCCAGGGCGAGAGCGGCACGGGCAAGGAGCTGGTCGCGCGCGCCATCCACTACCGCAGCGCGCGCCGCGACAAGCCCTTCGTGGCCGTCAACTGCTCCGCGCTGACGGAGACGCTGCTGGAGAGCGAGCTCTTCGGCCACGTGAAGGGCAGCTTCACCGGCGCCACCGGCAACAAGAAGGGCCTCTTCGAGGCGGCCGACGGCGGCACCATCTTCCTGGACGAGATCGGCGACGTGCCCCCGGCCACCCAGGTGCGCCTGCTCCGCGTCCTCCAGGAGGGCGAGGTGAAGCGCGTGGGCGCCAACGAGCCCGTGAAGGTGGACGTGCGCGTCATCGCCGCCACGCACGTGGACCTTTCCCGCGCGAAGGAGCAGGGCAAGTTCCGCGAGGACCTCTTCTACCGCCTCAACGTCATCACCATCGACCTGCCGCCCCTGCGCGACCGCCCGGAGGACGTGCCGCTGCTCGCGCACCACTTCCTCAAGGTCTACGCCGCCAAGGCGGACAAGAAGGTCACCGGCATCAGCCCGCGCGCCATGGAGGCGCTCACCTGCAACCGGTGGACGGGCAACGTGCGCGAGCTGGAGAACGTCATCGAGCGCGCGGTGGTGCTGACGGCCAACGACGCCATCGACGTGGAGGACCTGCCGCCCGGCTTCCAGGCCGCGCCCCAGGCCGACTCCGCCGTGGAGGTGTTCAGCCTGGCGCACCTGCCGTACGCCCAGGCCAAGCGCCTGGCCATGCGCGCCTTCGAGCGCCGCTACCTCTCCGCGCTCCTGGAGAAGAACAACCACAACGTGTCCAGCGCGGCGCGCGCGGCCGGCGTGGACCGCTCCAACTTCCGCCGCCTGCTCAAGCAGTACGAGGTCGCCGGCCGCAGCATGAAGCCGCGCCAGCCCAAGGGCCCGGAGGTGGACAGCGGCCCGGGCGTGCCCGCGCTCGAAGCCGTGTCCTGACGCGGGCCCGAGGGGGGGCGGCTCAGCCGTCCTCCCCGGGCTCTCGCTCGCCGCGCCGCGCGGCGAGCTGCTGCTGGATGGCCTCGTAGCGCTCGGACAGCTCCGCCTCGAAGCCGTTGCGCGTCGGGGTGTAGAAGCAGCGCGAGCGCAGGGCCTCCGGCAGGTAGTCCTCCGGGACGTAGTTGCCCTCGAAGTTGTGCGGGTACTTGTACCCGCCGCCGTAGCCCAGCGACTTCATCAGCTTCGTGGGCGCGTTGCGCAGGTGCAGGGGCACCGGCAGCGCGCCCTCCTTCGTCACGGCCTCGCGCACGGCGGCGTACGCGGCGATGACGGCGTTCGACTTGGGCGCGAGCGCCAGGTACGTCACCGCCTGGGTGAGGGGCAGGGTGCCCTCCGGCAGGCCCATGAGCTGGAAGGCCCTCAGCGCGTCCACCGCTACGCCCAGCGCGCGCGGATCCGCGTTGCCCACGTCCTCGGACGCGAAGATGACCATGCGGCGGAAGATGAAGACGGGGTCCTCGCCCGCCTCCAGCATGCGCGTCATCCAGTACAGCGCGGCGTCCACGTCGCTGCCGCGCATGGACTTGATGAACGCGCTGACGACGTTGTAGTGCTCCTCGCCGCCCTTGTCGTAGAGCAGCAGCTTCTGCTGGAGCGCCTCCTCCGCCACCTTGCGGTCCACCGCCTTGCCGCCGTACGCGGCCGCGGCCTCCAGCGCGGTGAGGGCCTTGCGCGCGTCCCCGCCCGCCGCGTCCGCGATGAACTCCAGCGCCGCGTCGTCCACGGCCACCTTGCCGCCCAGGCCGCGCGGGTCCGCCACGGCGTGGCGCATGACGGCGATGAGCTCCTCCTGCTCCAGCCCGCGCAGGGTGACGACGCGGCAGCGCGACAGGAGCGCGGCGTTCACCTCGAACGACGGGTTCTCCGTGGTGGCGCCAATCAGCGTGACGGTGCCCTTCTCCACGTGGGGCAGGAGCGCGTCCTGCTGCGACTTGTTGAAGCGGTGGATCTCGTCGATGAAGAGCAGCGTGCGCTGGCGGTTCAGCTTCCAGCGGTCCTGCGCGCGGGCCACCGTCTCGCGGATGTCCTTCACGCCCGCGAGCACGGCGGACATGGTCTCGAAGGCGGCGCCGGTGGAGCGCGCGATGAGCTGGGCGAGCGTCGTCTTGCCGGTGCCCGGCGGGCCCCAGAGGATGAGGCTGGGCACCTGGTCGCTCTCCAGGGCGCGGCGCAGGAAGCGGCCCTCGCCGGTGAGGTGCTCCTGGCCCAGGTACTCGCTGAGCGAGGTGGGGCGCATGCGCTCGGCGAGCGGCGCCAGGACGGCCTGTTCCTTCTGGCTGGCGTGGTCGAAGAGGTCCATGGGACCTCCAAACCTAGCGTCCCGGGCGCCCCGTCGCGCTCCCTTGTGATGTCCGGCGCCGGGCAGGTGCGGCATTTTCCTGGGGAGGACGGTTGGCCGGCTGGACTAGAACCCGGGGGGCGTGCAGACCCTGGTCATCGTCGCGAAGCGAGACATCCCGCAGGCCGTGGCCCTGGCGGCGGAAATCCGGCAGCGCCACCCGAACCTGACGGTGCTGGCGGACCGCGCCCTGGCGCACGCGCTCGACTGGCCGCGCGTCGAGGACCGCGAGCTGGCGGCGCGCGCGGACCTGGTGGTGGTGCTGGGCGGGGACGGCACGCTCATCTATGCGGCGCGCCTGCTGGGCGGGCGCGCCGTGCCCATCATCGGCGTCAACCTGGGCAGCCTGGGCTTCATGACGGAGGTGCCCGTGGAGGAGCTCTTCAGCCGGCTGGACGACGTGTTGGCGGGGAACTTCCAGGTGGACTCGCGGATGAAGCTCTCCTGCCGGCTCCTGCGCGGCGGCAAGATCCTCATCGAGGATGAGATCCTCAACGACGTGGTCATCAACAAGGGCGCGCTCGCGCGCATCGCGGACCACGAGACGTCCATCGACGGGGTGCCCATCACCACGTACAAGTCGGACGGCGTCATCCTGGCCACGCCCACGGGCTCCACGGCGTACTCGCTGTCCGCGGGCGGCCCCATCGTGCACCCGTCGGTGGACTGCACCATCCTGTCGCCCATCTGCTCGCACGCGCTGACCCAGCGGGCCATCGTGGTGCCGGCGGACCGCACCATCCGCGTCACGCTGAAGAGCGAGACGGCGGACACGTACCTCACGCTGGACGGACAGACGGGCCACTCGCTCCAGGGCGGGGACTGCATTGAAGTGGTGCGCTCGCCCAACCGCGTGGGCCTGGTGCGCAACCCCCGCGTGGCCTTCTTCACCATCCTCCGTCAGAAGCTGCACTGGGGCGAGCGCTGAGCGCCCGGGGCCGGGGGGAGGGCTCCCCTCCGGGGGGAGCGCTGGGGTAGCGTCCAGCCCGTGACGACGGGTGGGCACACGACGCGTTTCGGCAAGTACGAGCTGCAGGAGCGCCTGGGCGCGGGCGGCATGGCCGTGGTGCACCGCGCGCGCTACACGGTGGCGGAGGGGGTGTCCCGCTCCGTGGTCATCAAGCGCGTGAGGGACCCGTACGCGCAGGACCCCGCCTTCGTGCAGATGTTCCTCAACGAAGCGCGCATCTCCATGGGGCTGTCCCACGGCAACATCGTCCAGGTCTTCGACTTCGGGCAGGAGGAGGGCGAGTACTTCCTGGCCATGGAGTGGGTGGACGGGCAGCCGCTGTCCAAGGTGCTCAAGCGCCTGAAGCTCAAGGGGATGGCGCACCTGCCGGCGCCGCTGGCCGTGCAGCTGACGATCGAGGTCTGCAAGGGCCTGCACCACGCGCACACGCGCCGCGACGAGCAGGGCCGCCCGCTGGGGCTGGTGCACCGCGACGTGTCCCCGGACAACGTCCTCGTCAGCTACGAGGGCGAGGTGAAGCTCACCGACTTCGGCATCGCGAAGGCGCAGCTGTCCGGGCGGCCGGACACGGAAGCGGGCGTGGTGCGCGGCAAGTTCCTCTACCTGTCCCCGGAGCAGACGCGGGCGGAGGCGCTGGACGCGCGCTCGGACGTGTATACGGCGGGCGTGGTGCTCTTCGAGCTGCTCACCGGCCGCAGGCCCGCGGAGGGAGAGCAGGCGGCGGTGATGGAGCGCATCGCCACGGGCGACCTGACGCCTCCGCACACGTATGTCCCGGACCTGGATCCCTCGCTGGGCGCGGTGGTGTCCCGGGCGTTGGCGCTGCGGCGGGACGACCGCTTCACGAGCGCGGAGGACTTCCAGCGCGCGCTGGCGGAGTGGCTCGCGTACCGGGCGCCGCTGTTCCCCGCGTCCACGCTGCGCCACCTGATGGGCTGGCTGTTCGAGGAGGAGCTGAAGCTCGCGGGCCAGCCGCCCCGGATTCCGGAGTCCTTCCTGCGCCAGGTGACGGTGTGGACGGGGGAGGGCGGGCCGCTGGTGTCGGACGAGCCGGAGCGGGCGTCGGCGGTGCACCGCGCGCACGCCGAGGCGTTCCCGGGGGAGTACGTGCCCGGGGCGCTGGTGGGCGGAGGCCCCTCGGCGGACCTGGGCGCCGGGGTGCCCGGCTGGGTCTGGGCGGCCATCGTCACGGTGGCGGTGGTCTTCTTCGTGGGGCGGGCGGTGATGCCGGACCTGTCGGAGCCGCCCTCTCGCAAGCTCCAGGTGGTCTCCGTGCCTCCGGGCGCGGAGGTGCGCTGGGACGGCGACCCGGTCGGGATGACGCCGGCGGTGCTGAACGTCGCCCCGGGCGAGGGCTCGCACCGGCTGGAGCTGCGGTTCGTGGGCTACCAGCCGTGGGCGACCACCGTGTCGCGGGCCGCCGTGCCGGAGCGCGTGCAGGTGACGCTGGAGCGGCTGCTGCCGCCGCCTCCTCCGCCGGAGCCGGTGGTGGACGCGCGGGTGAAGGACAAGGAGTCACCGCCGGAGGCGCCGGTGCGCAAGCGGAGCCCGTTGACGATGGCCCGGGGCGAGGCGCGCGAGGCCTCGGACTGGATGGCGAGGTCCCCCGACGCGGGCGCGGTCTATACGCTGGGGCAGGAGCTGCTCGCGGCGGGCAGCGCGATGCAGGCCGGGGAGAAGTTCTGGAAGTGCCTGGAGCTGAAGGAGTCCGCGGCGGAGTGCCACCTGGGCCTGGGGCGGGTGGGCGTGCTGACGGACCGCGCCGCCATGGCCCGTGAGGGGTATCAGCGCTACCTGGAGCTGCGGCCGAAGGGCCTCGCGGCCGCGGAAGCGCGCAAGTACCTCCACGCGAAGACGGCGCGGTAGTCCGGGCGGACGGCGATGTTCCTCTTCCTGTCGAAGGTGTTGGACCTGTTGCTGTCGCCGCTCACCTGGGCGCTGCTCCTGGGCGTGGGGGGCGTGGTGCTGCGCCGGTGGAGGCGCCTGGCGGTGGCGTCGCAGCTGGCGGCGGTGGGCGTGCTGTACGCGTTCTCCATCGAGCCGACGGGAGCGCTGCTGACGCGCATGACGGAAGCGGACGCGGTGAGCACGTACCGGCCGGACACGGTCTACGACGCGGTCATCCTGCTGGGCGGAGGGCTGGACGCGGCGGCCACGGAGCGCTCGGGGCAGCCGGAGTACAACGCCGCGCCGGAGCGGATGATGCGCACCTTCGAGTTGCTGCACGACGGCCGGGCGCGGCAGGTGCTGATCACGGCCGGCAACCTGGACGCGCGGCCGGAGGCGGTGGTGGAGGCGGACGTGCTGGCCGCGCAGCTGGAGCACTGGGGCATCGCGCCCGAGCGCATCGTGAAGGAGGGGCGCAGCCGCAACACCCGCGAGAACGCGCTGGAGTCGGAGCCGCTGGTGCGCGCGCACGGCTGGAGGTCGCTGCTCCTGGTGACGAGCGCCGCGCACCTGCCCCGCGCGGCCGGCTGCTTCGCGGCGGTGGGGCTGAAGGCGGACACGCTCGCGGTGGACTTCCGCTCCTCGACGCTGCCGGCGGCGAAGATGAGCTGGCAGCCGCGAGCGGGGGCGCTCGCCCAGAGCACGGACATGCTCCGGGAGCTGGCGGGGCGGGTCGTCTACCGGCTGCGGGGCTGGACCGCGCCCTGACGATAGTTCCGAGCGCGCGACTTCATCGTCGGCTGCGAGGCTGGACCGCGCGTTGGTGGTGGCGTGCGTGCGCTACTTCATCGACGGCGGCGCGCGCAGCCCGCCCGGAGGCACGCCGAGGATCGTGATGCGGCCCTGGGGCTTCGCGCGGGGCGCGGGCCTGCCGGTGCGGAACGCGGTGACGAGCGCGTCCCATGGCGACGGGGCATCCTTGCTCGCGGGCAGCACGGGGAGGTCCTTGAGCATCGTGTATCCGTCGTTGCCCTGCGCCACGAAGCTGAAGGTGGCCAGCCGGTACGTCGCCGCGTCGTCCAGCGGCTTGCCGTTCACCTCCACCTTTGTCACCCGCGCGCCCGGCGCCTTGCGCAGGTCGAAGGTGAAGCGCAGGCCGGACACCTGCGGGAAGCGACCGGGCGGCTTGCTGTCCACGCTGCTCTGGCTGACGCCGTTCTCCAGCGCCGCGCGCAGTGTGGCCCCCGTCACCTCTAGGACGACCAGCTCGTTGCGGTAGGGCATGAGCGAGTACAGCTCGCGCCGGGTCATCGTCCCCGCGGGCAGCACCCGGTCCGCGCGGATGGCGCCCCCGTTCACGAGCGCCACGTCCGCGCCCGTCGCCGCGCGGAACGCATCCGCCAGGAACGAGCCCAGGTTCGTCTCGGCCACCCGGTTCTGCGCGCTGCGCGCATCCAGCGCCACCGGCGAGCGGCCGATGCGCTCCGCCAGCGTGGCCAGCAGCGGCGCGTAGGGCTTCATCTGCGCATCGAACGCCGGGTCGGCCGGCGTCCTGGCGGTGATGGGGAGCACCTTCCACGCGAGCTTCTTCACCGCGCCCGTCTTCGCGTCCAGGTCCAGCGTGACGCGGCCCAGGTCGATGGCGTCCTCGTCCAGCTTGAAGATGGGCGTGCCCGCGACGGTCTCCTGCACGCGGTCGTGGTCGTGCCCGCCGATGATGAGGTCCACGCGCACGCACTTCGCCAGCTCCCGGTCCTGCTCCACCGACAGGTGCGTCAGCCCCATCACGAACTGCGCGCCCGCGGCCCGCAGCGCGTCCACGGAGCGCTGCGCCGCCTCGCAGTACGGCGTGATGCGCGTGTCCTTGCCCGGCTTGGACGAGCTCTGCGTCTCCGGCAGCACCACGCCGAAGATGCCCACCTTCACGCCGCCCACGTCGCGGATGTCCCAGGCCTTGAGCCCCTCGAACACCTGCCCCGACTTCACGCTCAGCACGTTGGCGCCCAGCCACGGGAAGCGCGACTGCTGGATGCGCGCGCGCAGCACGTCGTCCCCGAAGTCGAACTCGTGGTTGCCCACCGTGGAGTAGTCCAGTCCGAGCGCGTTCCACGCGTCGATCATCTGCCTGCCCTTGAGCGCCTCGCCCTCCACCTCCGCGGAGGACTCCACCGACGGGGAGATCGTGTCGCCCGCCAGCAGCGTGAGGACGTGCGGCGACTCCTTCAGCGCCTGCTGCTTGATCGTGGCCACGCGCGACAGCCCGCCCCGGTTCCGGGCGGTGGGCTGGAATTGGTAGACGTCGTTGAGGTGGAGGATCGTGAGGCGGACGGTGTCGGCGGGAGGCGTCGGCTCGGCGGCCCCGGCGGAACGGGTGGCCAGCACCAGCGCGAGCGGCAGCAGCGCCGCCCAGGCGCTCACGGTCTTCTTCATCATCGGACAGTCGTTCTCTTGCGGAGGGGAACGGGGGGAAACACAACACCCATCGTCCCGGCCTAGCGCACTCGGCGCATGAAGGCGAGCGGACCGGACATGTCGGTAACCGTCCGGTGGACGTCGTGCCGGGAGGCTTGATGACAGACGCGGACCGTGCTCGGCGAGCGCCGCGAGGAGCGAGGAGTTCAGGGACTGGGCTGGAGGGGCGAATCGGGCGGGTCGGCGGTGCGTCGGCGCATCCACTCGTGGGGTAGCAGCTCACCGATGCGCGAGTGGGGATGCGTCTGGACGCGGAGCAGGACGTCGGCCAGGTAGGCCTCGGGGTTGACGCCATTGGCCTCGCAGGTGGCGACGAGGGCGTAGAGGCCCGCGAGGTTTTCGCCCGCCGCCTCGTGGCCGACGAAGAGAAAGTTTTTGCGGCCCAGTGCCGCTTTCCGCAGCGCCGCTTCCGAGCGGTTGTTGTCGAGGGGAAGCCGCTCATTCTCCACGAAGCGCGTGAGGGCCACCCACTGCTTCAGCGCGTAGGAAATGGCCTGGCCCAGCGGACTCTTGGGGAGTTGGCGCGGTGCCTGCGTTTCGAGCCAGACGCGCAGTCGCGCGAGGACGGGGGCGCTGTGCTGCTGGCGCAGCTCGCGGTGGGCTGCGGTGCGCACCACCTTCGCGCCTCGTGCCTGGGATTCCACGCGGTAGAGCTCGAGGATGAAGTCCAGCGCCTCACGCGCCTCGGGGGCGGTGGCCAGCGCGTCGAAGAAGCGTCTGCGCACGTGGGCCCAGCACCCGACGCGCACTCGCCCCGTGGGCAGCGTCACCGCGTTGTAGCCGGTGTACGCGTCCACCACGAGGGCCCCCGTGGTGCCGCCCAGGACTTCCCTGGGCGTCTTGCTGGCCCGGCCCATGCTGAAGCGGTAGCCGATGAGCCACTGCCCCGCCTCATTCTGGGTGAGGAAAGTCCAGAGGTAGCCCAGCCTCGTCTTCTTCACGTCCAGCACGCGCAGCGGCGTCTCGTCGGCCCACACCACGTCCGCGGACGCAATGCATTGCAAGAGGTGCTGGGACAGAGGCAGCAGCACCGAGGCGGCCTGGTGGAAGAGGTCCGTCAGCGTGCTGCGGCTCATGGGCACCCCACCGCGCTCCATCCGCTGGGCCAGCCGGTGCAGGGGCATGGCGTCCGCGCACTTCGACGTCACCACGTGGGAAAGGAAGGCGGGGCCGTACTCGCCCCGGTCCACCACCCGGGCTGGAGGCGGAGCGGTGACGACGCCCCGGCCGCACGCGCACGCGAGGACTTCCTGCACGTGCACCTGCTTCTCGAAGCGGGCCGGCATGTACTCGTACACCACCGAGGTGCGGCCCTGGCCCAGGGGCTTCAAGTCCTCGCTGCCGCACGCCGGGCAGTGGCGCTCCTCGGCCGGCACCGCGTGGTGAAGCTCGCGCGCCGGAGCCTCCTCGGCCTTGCGGGCGGCCCGCTCGCGCCGCTTCTCTTTCGCGGCCTCGGCCCGGGCCGCCGTCGAGTCCGCGTCCTTGCGCAGCTCCGTCGCCACCGTCGGCAGCTTCTCCGTCCTCTTGCCGAAGACGTGGCGCTCCAGCGTCGCCATCTTCGCCTCCAGCGACGTCAGGCGCTCCTTGAGTTCCTCCGCCTCCTCGCGCCAGGGGCAGAAGTGATTCTGAGGCAGCTCACGGGGCACCCTGCCTCAACACGCCACCGCCGCTCGGCGTCCCGGACCGGGTGCGTCAGGTGCCCGTGCGCCCGGGAGGCGTCCAGGCGGGCTGGCGCCTCACCTGGGCCACGTCGATGCCGTCCAGCAGCATCGCCAACTGCATGGCGTCCAGCGTCACCGCCTGCGCACCCGCGTCCACCGGCGGCAGCCGGAAGCGGCCCGTCTCCAGCCGCTTGTACAGCAGCACGAAGCCACCCCGGCTCCACGTCAGCACCTTGATGCGGTCGCCTTTGCGCGAGACGAAGGCGAAGAGGTGCCCCGCGTAGACGTCCTCGCCCCAGGCCGTGCGCACCAGCGCCCTCAGCCCGTCAATCGACTTGCGCATGTCCACCGGCTCCACCGCCAGCACCACGCGCACCGACGCAGGCAGGGCGAACACGGCCTACCGCCCCAGCGCCGCGACGAGCCGGGCCACGTACGCCACGTCCGTGCCCACGGCGAATCGCACCCGCGCTCCACCCGCGGCCACCACCTCCAGCACGGACTCCATCGAAGCAGGCGTCGGCGCCACCTGCACCGGCAACAGTCGCACGGCTTCCGCCCCAGACGGCGCACTCCGCCGATGCCGGTACACCCACGACTGCAACGTGCTCAGCCGCACGCCCTGCGCCAACGCGAACTCCCGCTGCGTCTGCCCGCTCGCCTCGAACGCTTCTGCAATCCGCGTCCACTCCGGCTTCTCCACCTGCTTCGCCATGCCCGGAAGCGTCCGCCGGGCCCTGCTACGCCGGCAATCCCTCACCGCACGTCGTTGGCCGGACGGTTACACATGTCGCGACGCGCAAGCCCGTCTTCCTGGAGGATGAAGGGCAGCCGGCCCGCCGTGCGCTCCCCCTTCAGACGGTGTAGCGCCGGCCCTGCACCAGCGGCTCGATCACGCTGCCGCTCGTGTCGAACAGGTCCGGATAGTGGATGAGGCGCATCTTCGCGCGAGTGGCCTCCGGCAGCGCCGCCAGCTTCTCGTAGGGCGTGTGCACGCCGTGGTTCGTCTCGTGGATGACCAGGTCCGCCTCGGACAGCCACGCGATGAGGCCCTCGTCGAACGCGGTGTCCGCGCTGTAGCCCAGGCACCGGCCCCCGGCGCGGATGCGGAACGCGGTCGTGGGCACGTGGTGGTAGGTGAAGCGGCACTCGACCTCGAACGGGCCGTGGCGCACCGCCTTCTCCAGGGACAGCGGCGTGTGCGTGAAGTAGTCCTCGAAGCGCTTGTGATTCGGCCCGGCGCCGTGCTGCTCGATGAGGCACTCCATGCCCGCGGCGAGGTGGCCCTCCCAGAGGCGGCGCGTGACGCTCGGGTGCGCGAGCAGCTCCATCTTCCGCTGGAGCACGAAGAAGGAGAAGTACGCCAGGCCCTCCAGGCCGGAGGCGTGGTCCGCGTGCAGGTGCGTGAGGGCCACGGCGCTGACGCGATCCACGTCCAGGTGCGCGCCGGAGGACCCGGACGCCTCGCGCATCATCTTGCGGATGGGGTGCGGACAGTCGATGAGCAGCACCTGCTCCTCCGCCTCCACCGCCAGGCACGACGAGTAGTGGAGCGCGGAGAAGGCATCACCGACGCCCAGGGGAATGAAGGACAGGCTCATGGAATTGATTGAATCTGCCCCACCGCTTTCGCGGCCTGTGAGTTTGATTACTTGTTTGTGGGCAGCCTTCTCGGACGAATAGCTAAGGTAACTGTTTGCGCTTTTTGTTACGGGAATTTGCCTTGGTTTTTCGAGAGGGCAATGGCGTGGATGGACGTAGTCCTCCGGCTCTCTGGGCGAACTCTTGCATTGCGGCTACTGGCTCCGTGGTAGGTGGTCGCGCTGAAGGCAGGGGAGGGTCAGGACGCAATAGAGTCATCGTGGGGATATAGCGTTCAACGTCGGGCTTTCGGTGTGGGGAATTGAAGAGGTACTCTTCAAACCAGGAGTGCTTGAGAAATTCCTGCTCCTTCCGGAGGAGAAATGTTTTTTCTCGGGCAAACATCTCACGGGCCCACTTGTATGCCTGTGCCCAGTTGTCAGGGTCGATGATGTTTAGGAAGTGAACTCCATTGCGTTCGCAGATTAGTTCGGCGTCTGTTATACTCTTCGTCTCATTGGCGACCTTGAACATCTCGAGAATGTTGTGATCGATGACGACTCTTGGGTAGATGGCCGTCTTGCTCTCCAGTTCGTGCGCCACCGCTAACGCATGACTGTATGTGACGTGCGAACTCTTGAAGTGCGGGGAGTAGGTGACTCCACCTCTGACGAATAGTCCCTCAGCAAGAAATCCGAGTACGACTTTTTTTAGCACTTTGAGGAGTTCGACAAAACCGTCGCGCCGTGCGCATGTTACGATGATCGTGTCAGATATGGCCTGGTAACTAAATTCCGCTTCGTTGAAATTGCTAAGGACAGTCATTGCGCGCTGCAGCGCGTCCTTGAAATCGAGACTCCCGGATTGCCGGTCTTGAGAGAGACGGTGCCGATAGCCAAGAACATCAAGCAGTGCGGCGTGGACGTATGTTGTTTCGCTTGTCATGGCAGGGCCTCTGCCATGTGCTTGATTTCTTTCTGATATTCCTTCATGCGTTTTTGCCAGCCTTGCCAGACAACACCACCGTAAGGCTCACCTGTCGTGGATGCTTCGGATGTATCTTGGCGACGTACGTCAAAGATCGCCCGCCCAAACATCTGAGCTACGGGGGCAAGCGTTCCTACATCGCGGATATTTGCCACGAATGGTTGCTTGGGTGAAAGAGTCTCGCTAACGGGCACGTTGGATTCGGCCAGTAGTGTCGACTCGATTGTTTCTTTTATCTGGTCTTGCCATTTAATGTATGATTCTTTTGCCTTTGCGGCGCTGTGGATTTTGAAATTCTGCATCACTGCGCCGAGGAGTCTTGGTTTTCCGGGGAAAGATTTTAGCTTGTAGGGGGAAAATGCCTTGGAGATGTCAGAGTGTTTTCTGATCCATTCATTTAATACTCTTCCAAGCACTCGGACGGCTTGGTTGCAAAAACGATCTGGAGTGAGTGGCAGGAAATATCCATCACATGCGAGTACGACCGCCCTGGTTATGGCGCCGGTGCTTGGTCCAACGTCGCAAAGGATATAATCAAAACTGTGGGTGTCTCCAAGGCCGTGCAGTAGTTGGTATACGGCGACGTAGGTGTTCTTCTGGTGAATGTCTTCGGTGATTGCCTCTATCGCTGCGCGAGCGAGATAGTTTTCGGCCAGAGAGAATTCAAGGTCTCCTTTGAGGAGCCAGAGGTTTTTGTATAGTGAGGATTCGGTTAGGGTGATTGTTTTTGGATCGATTTGTCTGACTTCGCCCGAGAATCTAGGGCGCAAGGCTTCGTATATGGATGTTCCTGGGAGTTCGCTGTCGGGGTCTTGGGCGCTTTCGTTTGAGGCAAAGAAAAGCTCTGTTGCATTGCATTGAGGATCGCAGTCTGCGATCAGTATTCTTTTGTTGTCTTTTTGTGTTAGGTATACGGCTAAGTTGAAGAGGGTTGTGGTTTTTGATACCCCGCCCTTGTTGTTGTAGAATGTTATGATTTTGGTCATGGTGGTTTTGGTGGTTGCGAGGTGTGCTTAGAATATGGGAGGGGTTGGTGGTCGACTAGCTGGGTGTGGGGGTACCCCTGTGGCATGCGTGGGCGCCGCGCTGCGTTGAGGTGAGTCGGCTCTTTACTATTTCGGCGACGGCGGGAGGGCAGTAGGCGGACACGTCCTCGCCGCGCGTGAGGCGCTCCTTGAGGGCGCTGCTGGACACCTCGGCGAGGTGCGCCTCCGCGGGAAGGAAGAGGGTGGACAGCTCGGGCGCGAGCGCGCGGTTCATCTGCGCCAGCTCCGTCTCGAACTGCGCGTCGGTGGCGCCGCGCACGCCGCGTAACAGGACGCTCGCACCAATCTCCCGCGCCAGCTCCACGATGAGCCCTTCGGTGGCGGTGACGGAGACGTTGGGGTGCTTCGCCACGGCCTCCCGGAGGAGCGCCACGCGCTCCTCCGCGGTGAGCAGCGTGCGCTTGCTCGGGTTGACCGCGACCACCACCACCACGTGGCTGAAGAGGCGCGCCGCCTGTCGCACCACCGACAGGTGGCCCGCGGTGACGGGGTCGAAGCTGCCTGCGTAGATGGCGATGGTCATCACGACACCTCACGAAGCCTCCCGGCCCTCAAGGGGCCGGGTGAGAAGAAGTCGCCGCGTCCAGCAGCCCCGCCGCCATGCGCTTCACGGTGCCCGCCGCGGAGCCCGGAGGCACCAGGCCGGGCGCGCTCGCGGAGAGCACGAAGTAGCCCTGGATGGCGGCGAACAGGCCCACGGCCAGCGGCCGCGCGCGGCGCTTGCCCACCACCGCCGCGACCAGCGCCTCCAACTGCTCCAGGTCCGCGCGCACCACCTCCTCGTAGGCGACGCGCACCTCGGGCTGCCGGATGGCCTCCGCGCTGATGGTGACCCAGCCCGCCACCGCCGCCACGTCCGCGTCCGGCCCGGTGGCGAGGAACGCGTCCACGAACGCCTCCACCCGCCCGCGAGCGTCGCCCGCCGCGAGCTTCGCCACCCGCGCGCTGAAGCGCTGCCGGGCGCGCGCCGCCAGCGAGCGCACCAGCGTCAGGAGGATCTCCTGCTTGTCCTCGAAGTGGTAGTGCACCAGCCCCGCGCTCAGGCCCGCCGCGCGGGCGATCTCCGCCACCGACGCGCCCTCGTAGCCGCGCTCGGCCATGGCCTTGAGCAGCCCGGCGACAATCTGTTCGCGGCGCGCTTCGGTGTTGGAGGGACGGGGCATGGCGTGGCTTTGTTTATAGGTTGTATGAACAACTTATAAACAGGGCCCGCGCGGACGTCAACCGGACGTGGGGCCGGTGACGCCGGGCGGGGGGCGCTAGAAGCGGAGGAGGGAGGTCACCTTGTCCGGCCCCAGCCGCTTCGCGCCCTCGAGGAAGTCGAGCGTGATGAGGAAGCTGAAGCCGACGATCTGCCCACCCAGCCGGCCGATGAGCCGCGCCGTGGCGTCGGCGGTGCCGCCGGTGGCGAGCACGTCATCCACCACCAGGACGCGCTCGTCCTTGAGGATGGCGTCCTCGTGCATCTCCACGCCGTCCGCGCCGTACTCCAGCGAATAGCGCTCCACGATGCGCTTGTGGGGGAGCTTGCCGGGCTTGCGCGCGGGGACGAAGCCGGCCTCCAGCGCCAGCGCGATGGGCGCGCCCAGGAGGAAGCCGCGGGACTCCACGCCCACCACCTTGGTGATGTGCTGGCCCCGGAAGGGAGCGGCCATGGCGTTGATCACCCGGCCGTAGAGGCGTGGGTTGGCCAGCATCGGGGTGATGTCCTTGAAGACGATGCCGGGCTTGGGGAAGTCCGGCACATCTCGCAGGGTGGCCTGAAGGTCGGAGACGAGCGTGGGGTCGAGGGACATGGGGTGGGGCTCCGAAGGGGGCGGCGGGGTTTTCAGCCCGGTGGACGGCGCTGGGGGTGGGCCCGGGCCCCAGGGTACCCGGCCCGGATGACAGCCGGCCGGGCGGGCCCCCGGACGGAGAGTCCCTGGGGCGACGGCCGGGGAGTGGGCGGACGGGGACGGGAGCCGGGCATGGCGGACGTTGATGATCTCACAGCTTCGCGCCGCCCGGCCGCATCGGCTGGCGGACGCCGTATTTTTTCCCGCGCGCGGGGAGCCCCTCACTGTGTTAAGCGAGGCGGTTCCCCCCGACCAGGAGTCTGGGGCCTTGCAAGCCGTGCAAACCACCGCTGACACCCGAGACCCTCTCTCCCCCCAGGACGGACTCTGGCTCCGCGCCCTCAAGGCCGAGGTCCAGCCCGCCACGTTCAAGAAAGGCCGCGAGGTGGCCGAAGGCCGCCGCGTCTTCGGCCTCACGCGTGAACCCGAACGCATCCGCGCGCAGGTCGCGGGTCCGTCCGGCGAGCGCTACGACGTGGCCCTGATTCCGGGAGAGGGAAAAGTCGTTTCCTCCTGCACCTGCCCGGTGTGGAACACCACCGGCCCGCATTGCGAGCACGTGGTCGCCGTGGCGCTCATCTACGCGGCCCGCTTCCGGCCGCTGCCCCCGCCGCAGAAGGCCGCGCCGCCGCCTCCTCCGCCGCCCGAACCGGAGGACGCCGCTCCGGACGACGCGGTGGAGGTCCCCGCCGGCGCGTCGGGACCGGACGGCGTCAGCCTGCCCGCGCTCGCCAAGGTGGAGAGCTGGCTGGGCCTGTCGTCGCTGCCCGACTACGAGTTCCTCTACCGGCTCACCCCCGCCAACACCGGCGCGGGCGGCGCCAACGGCCGCCACTGGGTCGTGGACGTGCGCCGTCAGGACGCGCAGACCAAGGGCCCCGTGCACGTGAAGCGCCTGCTCCAGACGGGCAGCCGCATCGCGCCCGCGGACGAGCGCATCTTCATGGTGCTGTCGCGCCACGAGCACCGCTACGACTCGCGCATCGTCCTCTCCGACGAGGACCTCTGCGAGGTGCTGGAGCTGCTCCGCCAGCGCCGGGTCATCTACCGGGGCACGCCGCTCGTCTACATGGACCAGCCCGTGCGGCCGCAGATCCACCTGGAGTCGCGTCCGGACGGCGCCACCGCGCAGATCGAGCTGCTGTTCCCGGACGGCGTGGGCTACCCGCTCAAGGACGTCATCGTGCTGGCGGGGCGGCGCACCTACGCCATCCAGGCGCAGAACCTCCACGCGGTGGAGCCGGACTTCCCGCCGCGCCTCCTGCGCAAGTGGCTGCTGGAACCGTCCATGTCCTTCCCGTCCGGACAGCTGGACCGGGTGCTGACGTTCTTCGCCGCGCACCTGCCGCGCTTCCGCATGTCGCTGAAGGCGGACGACATCGAGGTCGACGAGGGCGTGGAGCCGCGCTTCGTCCTCACCCTGGAGGGCGCCGCCGAGCGCGTGAAGGTGCAGCTGGCCGCGCGCTACGGCCAGACGACGGTGGCGGTGTCCCCCACGGCCACGCACCTGGGCTACGCCAGCGGCGTGGGCGACGACGCGCGCAAGCTGTACCGCCGCCGCGACGAGGTGGAGCGCGCCGCGGGCAAGCTGCTGCTCGACCTGGGCCTTCGCTACGATCAGGGCGCGCAGGCGTTCGACGCGTCCGGCGACGTGGCCCTGGAGTTCTGGGCGCGCGGGCTGGCCAGCCTCCCGCCGGAGTGGGAGCGCTACGGCGTGCAGGCGCCCAAGGTGCGGCTGCGCCCGAAGCTCAAGCCGCGCATCCGCGTGGGCATGAGCGGCGTGCAGTGGTTCGACCTGGACGCCGAGTTCATCACCGACGACCAGGCCGTGGACCTGGGCGCCGTGCGCATGTGGCTGGACTCGGGCCGCAAGTTCGTGCCGCTGAAGGACGGCTCCTTCGCGGAGGCCGACGTCGCGGAGATCAAGCGCGTGGCGGACCTCCTGGAGGAGGCCGGCGCCATGCCGGGCCGCACGCGCACGCGGCTGCCGCTGCACCAGGCGGTGGCCCTGGACCTGCTCGCGGACCTGGGCGAGTTCACCGAGGTGGAGGCCAAGGCCCGTCAGGCCATGCTCTCCCTGCGCGAGTCCTCCGGCGTGCCGAAGGTGGCCGTGCCCGAGGGCCTCCAGGCCACGCTGCGCCACTACCAGGAGGCGGGCCTGTCCTGGCTCTGGTTCCTGCGGCGCCACGGGCTGTCCGGCATCCTCGCGGACGACATGGGCCTGGGGAAGACCATCCAGTCCCTGAGCCTGATGCAGAAGGTGGCCAACGACGAGGGCCGCAAGCCGTCGCTGGTGGTCGCGCCCACGAGCGTGCTCGCCAACTGGGAGCGCGAGGCGGAGCGCTTCACGCCGGGCCTCAAGGCCATGGTGTGGCACGGGCAGGACCGCCGCGAGCGCGCCGAGGACCTGAAGGACATGGACCTGGTGCTCACGTCGTACGCGCTGGTGCGCCGCGACCTGGAGCAGCTGTCCCAGGTGGGCTTCCGCTACGTCATCCTGGACGAGGCGCAGAACATCAAGAACGCGGACAGCGCCAC
The DNA here is from genome assembly GCF_041903675.1 of Corallococcus sp. RDP092CA. Taxonomy (NCBI): domain Bacteria; kingdom Pseudomonadati; phylum Myxococcota; class Myxococcia; order Myxococcales; family Myxococcaceae; genus Corallococcus; species Corallococcus sp. RDP092CA. The sequence goes on from NZ_JAYESI010000008.1 coordinate 102,250, forward strand.
CGCGCAGGCGTGCAAGTCGCTGCCCAGCGAGACGCGCCTCGCGCTCACCGGCACGCCGCTGGAGAACCGGCTGTCGGAGCTCTGGAGCATCTTCGACTTCCTCATGCCCGGCTTCCTGGGCAGCGCGGAGGGCTTCAGCGACCGCTACGAGCAGCCCATCCAGGTGGCCAACGACGCGTCCGCCAAGGACCGCCTGCGCCGCCGCATCCAGCCCTTCATCATGCGCCGCCTCAAGACGGAGGTGGCCAAGGACCTGCCGCCGAAGACGGAGAGCGTCGCGTGGTGCGAGATGGAGCCCGGCCAGGCCGCGCTCTACCGCGAGGTGCTGGAGGAGAGCCGCCGCAAGGTGAACGAGTCCATCGAGAAGGTGGGCTTCAAGCGCAGCCGCGTGTCCATCCTCGCGGCGCTGATGCGCCTGCGTCAGGTGTGCTGCGATCCGCGCCTGCTCAAGATGCCGCCCGGCACGCTGCTGCCGTCCAGCGCGAAGCTCGAGCGCTTCATGCAGCTGGTGGACGACCTGGTGTCGGAGGGCCACCGCGCCCTCGTCTTCAGCCAGTTCACGGAGATGCTGGAGCTGCTGAAGCAGGAGGCGGAGAAGCGCGGCCTGCGCTACCTCTACCTGGACGGCCGCACCAAGGACCGCATGGGCAAGGTGGACGAGTACAACCGCCCTGACGGCCCGCCGCTCTTCTTCATCAGCCTCAAGGCGGGCGGCACCGGCCTGAACCTCACCGCCGCGGACTACGTCATCCACTTCGACCCGTGGTGGAACCCCGCCGTCGAGGACCAGGCCACGGACCGCACGCACCGCATCGGCCAGACGCGCGCGGTCATCAGCTACAAGCTCATCACGCGCGGCACGGTGGAGGAGAAGATCCTCAGCCTCCAGCGCCGCAAGCGCGACCTCGCCGCCGGCGTGCTGGGGGCGGACGGGGACGACATGGGCCGCACCCTCACCGAGCAGGACATCCAGGAGCTGTTCACCGAGATCTGACGCGACCCGGGAATGGGGGAAGGTTGTGGCGCCAACAGGCCACGCCCTCCCACCCGCCCTCCCACCGTGCGCTCGAACAGAACATCTGTGCAGTGTCAGCGAGACCTGCTAGGGTGTTCAGGTGTTGGGGCCGTCGTACGGGCCGCGGAGGGCGCGCGTGCTGCTGGGTCTTCGGATTTCGAACGTAGCGGTGATTGAGGAGGTGGAGGTCGCGTTCGGCGCGGGCCTCACCGTCCTCACGGGTGAGACGGGGGCCGGCAAGTCCATCCTGGTGGACGCGCTGGGCCTGCTGCTCGGGGGCAGGGCGGATGCGGACGTCATCCGTGCGGGCTGCGAGGACGCGGCGGTGGAGGGCGTGTTCGCCCGGACGCCGGTGCTGGCCGCGCGCCTGGAGGAGCTGGGCCTCCCGGACCTGGGGGAGGAGGTGCTCGTGCGCCGCGTGCTCGGGCGGAGCGGGCGCGGCAAGGTCTACGTCAACGGCGCGCTGGTGACGCTGGGCGTGCTGGGGAAGCTCACCCGGGGTGTGGTGGACATCGCCGGCCAGCATGAGCACGTCAGCCTCTTCGACCCGGGCCTGCACCGGGTGCTCCTGGACAAGTACGGCGGCCTGGACGAAGCGCTGGCCGCCTACGGCCGCGAGTGGGCGAACCTGCGCGAAGTGGACGCCCGCATGGACGCCCTGGGCGGGGACGACGCCAAGGTGCGCGAGCGCGCGGAGTTCCTGCGCTTCCAACTGGACGAAATCACGCGCCTGGAGCCGGAGGCCGGCGAGGACGTGAAGCTGGACGCGGAGCGCCGGCGGCTGGGCAGCGCGCAGAAGCTCAAGCGTCAGGGCGCGGAGGCCGAGCTGCTGGTGTCGGGCGAGGCGCCGTCCGCGGTCGAGATCGTGGGGCGCGCGCTGGGGCTCGTGCACGAGGGCGTCAAGTTCGACGCGACGCTCGCGCCGGTGGCGCAGTCGCTCAGCACGGCGCTGTCGGAGCTGGAGGAGGCCGCGCGCCGGCTCAACCGCTATGTGGAGGGGCTGGAGTCCGACCCCGGGCGGCTGGGCGAGGTGGAGGAGCGGCTGGACGCGCTCAAGCGGCTGTGCCGCAAGCACGGCACGACGCTGGAGGGCGTCCTCAAGAAGCGCGGCGAGCTGGAGACGGAGCTGGGCACGCTGGAGAACCGGCGCGAAATCCTGGAGGAGCTGAACCAGGAGCGCCGCCGCGTGGAGGAGCGGGCGCGCAAGGCGGCGCTGGCGCTGTCCCGCGCGCGAAGGACGTCCGCCGGCGCCTTCTCCCAGCAGGTGCGCGACGGCCTGGGGGGGCTGGCCATGGGCAAGGCCGCCTTCGAGGTCCGCGTCACCGCCGGGGAGACGCTGCGTCCGGACGGCCTGGATGAGGTGGAGTTCTTCTTCAGCGCCAACCCGGGTGAGCCGGCGCGGCCCCTGGCCAAGGTGGCCTCGGGCGGTGAGGCGAGCCGCCTGCTGCTCGCGCTCAAGCGTGCACTGGCGGACAGTGACGCGTGCGGCTGCTACATCCTGGACGAAGCGGACGCGGGCGTCAGCGGCGCCATCGCGGACGTGGTGGGCCGGATGATTCGCGAGGTCAGCACCCACCGCCAGGTGCTGTGCATCACGCACCTGCCCCAGGTGGCGGCCTACGCGGACGCGCACCTGCTCATCCGCAAGCGCGTGAAGGGCGAGCGCACCGTGTCCCAGGTGCTGCCGCTCGCCGCCGGAGCGGAGCGCACCCAGGAGCTGGCGCGCATGATGTCGGGCGTGGAGGTCACCCGGGAGGCGCTGGGCGCCGCGGAGGCGCTGGTGCGCTCGGCCCACCGGGCCACCCCCCGCGCCCGCCGCGAATCCGGCCCGGAAGGCAATAGCCCCCGGGGTCGGCTGCGCCGGACGGCCTGAGCCGGCCGCCCGGAAGGTGGGGGGGACCCAGGGGGAGGGGTTATGACGCACCGCGAGTTTTCGAGCGCGTCCTTGCCCCCACTTATGGGCTCACATAGCATCCGGCGCGTGTCCAGCACCGCAGGGCAGACCGCGGCCCCCCGCCATAAAGTCATCTCCGCTGGCCTGACGGACGTCGGGCGCAAGCGCAATCACAACGAGGACAGCTTCCTCATTGACGATGAGCTCCAGCTCTACGTCGTGGCGGACGGCATGGGTGGGCACGCGGGGGGTGGTACCGCGTCGCGCATCGCCGTCGAGACCATCGACAAGGAGCTGCGGCGCGCGCGCGAAGGGAGGGACAACCCCTTCGTCAGTGTTCCCAACCTCCAGGAATCCCCCATCCCGGAAGCGCTCCGGAGCGCGGTGGAGAAGGCCTGTCAGGCCATCTACCTCACCGCCCAGGATGACGCGCGCCTGTCCGGCATGGGCACGACGGTCATCTCCCTGGTGGTCCGCGACGAGCACGCCTTCTTCGCCCACGTGGGCGACAGCCGCGCGTACCTCATCCGCGGGGACCTCATCCAGCAGATCTCCGAGGACCACTCGCTGGTCAACGAGCAGATCAAGGCCGGGATGATCACCCCGGAAGAGGCCAAGCACTCCCGGTACAAGAACATCATCACCCGCTCCGTGGGCTTCGAGGAGGAGGTCCAGGTGGACGTGATGGGGCTCGTGTCGGAGCCCGGTGACGTGTTCCTGCTCTGCTCGGACGGCCTCGCGAACATGCTCGAGGACCGGGAGATCCACGACGCCGTCGCGCGCCACCCCAACCTGGATGACGTGCCCAAGCACCTCATCGACCTGGCCAACGAGCGCGGCGGCGACGACAACATCAGCGTCATCGTCGTGCGCATGCAGGGCGGGTAGGGCCCCCGGACTCCGAGGCGCGCTGGGGCGTGCCCTGGAGTCTGTTGACCTTGACACTCTTCAAATGCGGATGATAGCTGCCCAAACCTTTCCGCCCACTGGAATCACCAGTGGGTGACGGTGAGGGTGGGGCGGCGGGCGGGGGAGGTGTTGCGAGCGCGGGGAGCGACTTAGCTTCTGGCGCCGGAAGTCCCACGTTGCGAAAGAGTTTCCCCAGGAGTGGTCCGTGGCCAAAAAGTCCTTCACCCTGATGGTCATCCCGGACCACGACGCTCCGGTGAAGCGCTACACCATCCAGCGCTCCTGGTTGATGCAGGTGGGCATGGGGCTGATGCTGGTGGCGGGCCTGGGCGTCGGTGCGAGCATCCACTACCTCCAGGTGGCGGCGGACGCGTCGGAGAACCGCATCCTGCGTGAGGAGAACCTCACGCTGCGCACGCAGCTGAAGTCGGTGCGGGAGCGCATCGAGCACATCGGTTCAACGCTGGACCGCGTGGAGCGCTTCGACCAGAAGCTGCGCGCGGTGACGCTGCTGTCGGATCCGCAGCGCAACCTGGCCATGGGCCCCACGGAGCCGGAGACCGGCACCGCGGTGCCCACCTCGGACACGCAGTTCACCCAGCTGACCACCACGGACACGCCGAAGATGATGCTGAGCCGCCTGGATCGGCTCTCCGCGGAGGCGACCCGTCAGGAGCTGAGCCTCCAGGACCTGCAGGCCTACTTCCAGGACCAGAAGTCGCTGCTCGCCTCCACGCCGTCGGTGTGGCCGGCGCGCGGCTGGGTGACCAGCGACTTCGGCCAGCGCCTGGACCCGTACACGGCGGACCGCGTGACGCACGCGGGCCTGGACATCGCGGCGCCGCACGGCAAGGAGGTCACCGCGCCGTCGGACGGCACGGTGGTGTTCGCGGGGCTGGAGGGCGGGTACGGCAATGTGCTCGTCATCGACCACGGCTACGGCATCAAGACGCGCTACGGCCACCTGTCCAAGATCCTCGTGAAGGCTGGGGACCGCGTGAAGCGCGGCTCGCCCATCGCGAACGTGGGCAACACCGGCCGCTCCACCGGCCCGCACCTGCACTACGAGGTGCGCGTGAACGGCGTGCCGCAGAACCCGCGCAAGTTCATCCTCGAAGAGTAGCGCCGGCTCGGAGTCGGGCCGCGCTCAGGCTCCTTCCGGCTCCGGGAGGAACGCATCCAGGCGCAGGCGCCGCCGCTGCAGGCCGCGCGTCCGCCCGGTCCGCTCCATGATGTAGGCCCGCTCCACCTCCGCCCACAGGAGCGGCCCCAGCACCTGCCAGTGCGACGGCTGGTGCACCGTCAGCTCCAGCAGCGCCACGGTGAAGCCCGGCACGTCGGTGTCGGCCGCGCCCGGAGGCAGCGCGGGGCGCAGGTCCTCCGCCAGCCTCGCGCGCGTCGTCCCGGCGCTGTCCTCGCGCACGGTGAGCTGGGACGTGGGCAGGAGCAGCACCGCGAAGCCGTCCGGCTGGAAGCGCACGATGCGCGCGCCCGGGTACTGCGCGGCCAGCGACGCCACGGTGGCCTTGAGCAGGGCGTCCCCGGCGGGGAAGCCGAAGCGCGCGTTGAAGTGGATCATCTCCTTCACGTCCACCATCACCGCGCCCACGCGCCAGCCGTCGTGGTGCGCGTGCGTGGACAGGTCGAACTCCTCCTTGAGGAGCGCGCCCTGGGTGAGCGCCAGCACGTGCATGGCGCCGGTGGCGTCCGGTTGGCCTCGCCGTCGCTGCTCGGCGGCGATGAGCTCCTGGGCGGCGGCCTGCGGCGCCTCCTGGGCATGCCCCGGGCGCGCGGCCCGGGGATGGAGGGCGACGAGGGCGGTGGCGGTGGCGTCGTCGAGCGAGTAGGGCATCGTGTCCGCGTGTGTAGCGCGGACCGGCCCCGGGCGCAGGAAAGCGGCTCCCGGCGCCCCCCTTGGCCGCTCCTTCAGCGCATGCGGTGCGCCGTCACCGTCACCTCGTCCCGGTCATGGTAGAGCTGGCGGACGGTGAGGCCCTCCCAGCCCCCGTCCTCCACGAGCGTCTGGCGCACCCGCAGGAGCAGCGGGTTCTTGTCCTTCATGGGCAGCTTGATGTTGGCCACCAGGTTGCGGGCCCAGCGGCGCCGGCCCCACTTGGCCAGGAGCTGCGCCACCTCCAGGGGCCGCCACGCCATGTCGCAGAAGAGCCAGTCCGCGGGCTCCTCCGGGGCGTAGGCGAAGGCGCTCTCCTGCACGTGCTGGACGCGCGGGCTCCTCGCCAGCTCCGGCATCAGCTTCGCGGGGTCCACCGCCACCACCCGCGCCCCGCGCGCCACCAGCCGCTGCGTCCAGCCGCCCGGCGCCGCGCCCAGGTCCACGCAGACGTCGCCGCGCCCGGGCTCGTGCGCCAGCCCGTCCAGCGCCTCCTCCAGCTTCATGGCCGCGCGGGAGGGAGACTCGCCCGCGCGCTTCATCCGCCGCCGCCCGCCCGGCGCGAGCGACAGGGCCTCGCGGGCGCTCACCGCGGTCAGCATCAGCACCCCGTCCGGCGCGACGCACAGGCCCACCAGCAGGGCCCCCGTCTCCTTCGCCCGGTGGTCGTCCTCCAGGGTGCGCCCCTGGGGGAGCGCGGTCCGCACCGCCGCCTCCAGCGCCTCCGCGCGGCCCGCCTGCGTGTTGCCCTTCGCGCTGTCCGGTGTGTAGGCGCGCAGGAGCCAGGGCACGCGCGAGGGCAGCTCCGCCAGCGCGCCCACGAGGGCCTCCACCGGCACCTGCGCCCCACCCGCGGGCGCCCACGTGGCGATGACCTTCTCCGCCGCCCGGCCAAAGGCGGGGGGCACGTCCGGCCGGCGCTCGGACTCCACCAGGGCGGGCCCCAGCAGGCGCGGGCCCGCGTCCGCCCAGGCCAGCTCCTCGAAGAGGTGTGGCTCGAAGCCCTCCCGGCACGTCCACAGCCACCGGCCCGGCTGGGCCGCCAGCGTCTGTGCGGGCATGGACGGCACCCGCGCCCGAGGTGGGATGCGCGGCGCGGGCGAGGCGGTGGGCGCCGGGGCGGCGCGTCCGGGCCCACCGGCACGGGGTGTGGAAGTGGGCTTGCCACCTGGACGGGGGCCGGGCTTGCCGCCCGCGCGGGGGCCGGGCTTGATGCCGGGCCTGCCGCCGGAGGGAGGCCCGGGGCGCGCGGCCTTGCCGGGCCGGGAGGGAGTGCCTGGCCGTCGAGGGCCCTGGGAGGAGCGCCCGGAGGAAGTCTTCGCGGCGCGGGGACGGTGATTCTGCTTAGGGGACATTGCGTGGACTCGGTTCCGCTTTACTCTGGGCCACCGCGCGCCGGGCGGCCAGCCGAGAGGAAGTTTCGGGGGGCGCGCGTGGTTTCCGTCTGGTTCTCCCTTACATCTCCTGGGAATTCCCTTCACTCGCCGCGCTCCTTCGAGGATCCTCCGGCGAGAGAGCCAACATGATTGAATGGACGCTAAAGAAGCTCATCGGGACGAAGAATGAGCGCGAGCTCAAGAAAGCCCGCGTGAAGGTCGCCCGCATCAACGAACTGGAGGGCAAGATGAAGGCCCTCCAGGACGAGGACTTCGCGCGCGAAACCGCCCGGATGAAGCAGGAGATCGCGAACGGCCGGCCGCTCGACGAGCTGCTCTTCGAGGCCTTCGCCCTCACCCGTGAAGCGGCGCGCCGGGTCATCGGCCAGCGCCACTACGACGTGCAGCTCATCGGCGGCATGTTCCTGCACGAGGGCTGCATCGCGGAGATGCGCACCGGTGAAGGCAAGACCCTCACCGCGACGCTGCCCACCTACCTCAACGCCCTGTCCGGCCGCGGCGTGCACGTCGTCACCGTGAACGACTACCTGGCCCGCCGCGACGCCGAGTGGATGGGCCGGGTCTACAAGTTCCTGGGCATGACGACGGGCTGCGTGCTCCACGAGCTGTCCGACAAGCAGCGCCAGGAGGCGTACCGCTCGGACATCACGTACGGGCAGAACAACGAGTTCGGCTTCGACTACCTGCGCGACAACATGAAGTTCCGTCTGCAGGACTACGTCCAGCGCGAGCTCAACTACGCCATCGTCGACGAGGTGGACTCCATCCTCATCGACGAGGCCCGCACGCCGCTCATCATCTCCGGCCCCACCGAGGACAGCACCGACAAGTACTACCGGGTGGACCAGGTCATCCCGGGCCTCGTGCCGGACCAGGACTACACCCTGGACGAGAAGCACCGCTCGGTGGCCCTCACCGACGACGGCATCGACAAGCTCCAGAAGCGCCTCAACGTCGGCAACCTCTACGACCCGGGCGAGATCGAGACCCTCCACCACGTCGAGCAGGCCCTGCGCGCGCACACGCTCTACAAGCGCGACAAGGACTACGTGGTGAAGGACGGCGAGGTGCAGATCGTCGACGAGTTCACCGGCCGCCTCATGCCGGGCCGCCGCTGGTCCGACGGCCTCCACCAGGCCATCGAGGCCAAGGAGGGCGTGAAGATCGAGAACGAGAACCAGACGCTCGCCACGGTCTCGTTCCAGAACTACTTCCGCATGTACTCCAAGCTGTCCGGCATGACGGGCACCGCGGACACGGAGGCCGAAGAGTTCGCGAAGATCTACAACCTGGACGTGCGCGTCATCCCCACGAACCGCCCCGCGCAGCGCCGCGACGAGCAGGACGTGGTCTACAAGACGGAGCGCGAGAAGTTCGAGGCCGTCGCCGCGCAGATCGAGGAGTTGCACAAGGCCGGCCAGCCGGTGCTCGTGGGCACGGTGTCCATCGCCAAGAGCGAGGTGGTGTCCAACTTCCTCAAGAAGCGCGGCGTGGCCCACAGCGTCCTCAACGCCAAGGCGCACCAGCGCGAGGCGGACATCGTGGCGCAGGCGGGCCGCAAGGGCGCGGTCACCATCTCCACCAACATGGCCGGCCGCGGCACGGACATCCTCCTGGGCGGCAACGCGGAGGTCATGACCAAGAGCCAGATGGGGCCGCCGCCGGAGCCGCCGGAGGCGGTGGACGGCCAGCCGCTGGACCTCACCGCCTACCAGGCGGCGCTGGCGGACTACGAGAAGCGCTTCGCGGAGACCAAGGCGAACAACGAGGAGCTCACCCGGCGCGAGCGTGAAGAGGTCATGGCCGCCGGCGGCCTCTTCATCATCGGCACCGAGCGCCACGAGTCCCGCCGCGTGGACAACCAGCTGCGTGGCCGCGCCGGCCGCCAGGGTGACCCGGGCGCCAGCCGCTTCTTCCTGTCCCTGGAAGACGACCTGATGCGCATCTTCGGGTCCGAGCGCATCCAGATGCTGATGGAGCGCCTGGGCATGGAGGAGGGCGAGGTCATCGAGCACGTGTGGCTCTCCCGCGCCATCGAGAGCGCGCAGAAGCGGGTCGAGGGCCACAACTTCGACATCCGCAAGAACCTGCTCGAGTACGACGACGTGATGAACCAGCAGCGGCGCACCATCTACAAGCTGCGCCGCCAGGTGCTCGCGTCGGGCGCGGGCATCCCCCTCGTGGAGTACGAGGAGGACCTCAAGACGCGCGTGAAGACGCGCTCCGAGCGCGTCATCTCCTGGGCGGACTTCCGGGAGATGGTGCTGGACGCGGTGGAGGACGTCGTCGTGTCCCTGACGGACACCTACGCCCCCACGCGCAGCTCCGACACCTGGGACATCGCCTCGCTGTCCAACTCCGTGAAGGAGTCGCTCAACCTGGAGATGTCCTTCGAGGGCATCGGCAACCGCGACGAGCTCCAGGAGCAGATCTACACCGCGGCGGAGAAGGTCTTCACCGCCCGCGAGCAGGAGTTCGGCGAAGACTTCATGCGCTTCCTGCAGTACCGGTACCTGGCCACCATCGACCAGCTGTGGAAGGACCACCTGCTGGCCATGGACCACCTGCGCCAGGGCATCGGCCTGCGCGGCTACGGCCAGAAGGACCCGAAGCAGGAGTACAAGAAGGAAGGCTACACGGGCTTCATGCAGATGCTGGACGCCATCAAGACGCAGTTCGTCAGCCAGATGATGCGCGTGCAGGCCCGCTCCGCCTCCAACGCCGCGGAGGAGACCGCCCGCATCCAGCGCCAGCTGGCCCAGCAGCAGAAGAAGGCCGTCGAGGGCCGCGCGGACGCCGAGGGGAAGCTCGAGGAGGCCACCGCCACCCCGGTCGCCCAGCGCGAGGCCGCCGCCGCTCCCCGCGCGGTGGGCCGCAACGACCCCTGCCCCTGCGGCAGCGGCCGCAAGTACAAGAAGTGCCACGGCGCCAACGAGGCCAACCCGTAGGCCCTTGAAGCCCTGATGGAAGCGCCCTCCGGCGCGGTCGCCCTCCCCGTCCCAGGGGAGCGGGGGCCGCGCCGGTCGCCTTCCTGGAGGGGAGGGGGGCGGCCCCGGGACGCGCGCGGGCGGACAGCGGGTGTGCCGAAGCTTGCGCCCCTCCGGAGCGTTCTGCTAAGGACGCCGCGCCCCGTTATAGAGAGGGGCCGGGCCTCACCGCCCGGGGCAGTCGGAAGCACCCACTACTCACACGCGTGTCACCGGTCTCCGGTGCCCCTCCACGGTGGAGGGGCCAGGACTGGCAGCTGTCTCAACGCGCGTGGCGGAACAACCGGAAGGTACACGCACCATGGATATCCAGCAGGATACGCAGACCCAGGCCCAGGCGATGGCCGCCGCCAGCGGCATCACGATGCGCCAGCTCCTGGAGGCGGGCGTCCACTTCGGGCACCAGACCAAGCGCTGGAACCCGAAGATGAAGCCCTACATCTTCGGCGCCCGCAACGGCATCTACATCATCGACCTGCAGAAGACCGTGACCATGGCCCGCGCGGCCTTCCGCTTCGTGGCGGACATCACGGCGCGCGGCGGGTCCGTGCTCTTCGTCGGCACCAAGAAGCAGGCCCAGGACGTCATCCACGAGGAGGCCGGCCGCGCCGGTCAGTTCTTCGTCACCAGCCGCTGGCTGGGCGGCACGCTGACGAACTTCAAGACCATCAAGCAGGGCATCGACCGCCTCAAGACCCTGGAGAAGATGGCCGAGGACGGCACCTTCGAGGTGCTGCCCAAGAAGGAGGTCGCCCAGCTCGAGCGCGAGCGCGAGAAGCTGGAGAAGAACCTGGGCGGCGTGAAGAACATGGCGAAGCTGCCCCGCTGCGTCTTCGTCATCGACCCGAAGAAGGAGCACATCGCCATCCACGAGGCCACCCGCCTGGGCATCCCGGTGATTGGCCTGGTGGACACCAACTGCGATCCGGACGGCATCGACTTCGTCATCCCGGGCAACGACGACGCCATCCGCTCCATCAAGCTCTTCACGTCGAAGATCGCGGACGCGTGCCTTGAGGGTGCGGCGCGCTACCGCGCGTCCGGCGCCGCCGAGCGCGACGAGCAGGAGGAGCGCGAGGGTCGTGATGACCGCGGCGACCGCCGCGATGACCGCCGGGGCCCGCGCCGTGGCGATCGCGGCGACCGCCGCGACGACCGCCGGGGCGGTGGTGACCGTGGCGGCGACCGCCGCGGCCCCGTCGTGGAGATGAAGGGCAGCGCGGCCACCTCCACCGAGCAGGCGCCCGAGGGCGGCGAGGCCACGCCGGCGGAGTAACCGCCAGCGCCTCATCGCTTCCTCACGCAGCTTCCGGAGTCGGCCGGGCGGCACCTCTCAAGGCCCGCTGTCCGGCCGCCTCCGTTTTTGTTCCAGCGGTTTTCCCCTTGAACTCAGGCCTCCGCCCCCGGTGCACGTCGCCAGGCTCGGAGCAGACGAAGAAAGAGGCACGACATGGCTGAAATCACCGCCCAGATGGTGAAGGACCTCCGCGAGCGCACCAACGCCGGCATGATGGACTGCAAGAAGGCGCTGGCCGAGTCCGGTGGCGACTTCGAGAAGGCCGAGGAGTGGCTGCGCAAGAAGGGCATCGCCAAGGCCGCGGGCAAGGAAGGCCGCGTCGCCGCCGAGGGCATCGTCGGCACCTACGTCCACGGCGGCCGCATCGGCGTGCTGGTAGAGGTCAACTGCGAGACGGACTTCGTCGCCCGCAACCCGGACTTCCAGGAGCTGGTGAAGGACGTGGCCATGCAGATCGCCGCGGCCAGCCCCAAGTACGTCCGCCGTGAGGAGGTCCCCTCCGAGGCGATGGAGAAGGAGAAGGAGATCCAGCGCGAGCTGCTCAAGCAGCAGGGCAAGCCCGAGGCGATGCTGGAGAAGATCCTCGTGGGCAAGATGGAGAAGTACTACGAGGGCGTCTGCCTGGTGGACCAGCTCTGGGTGAAGGACGACAAGAAGAAGGTCGGCGAGATGATCAACGAGCGCGCCGCCAAGATTGGCGAGAAGGTCTCCGTGCGCCGCTTCGCCCGCTTCGAGGTGGGTGAGGGCATCGAGAAGAAGAAGGACGACCTGGCCGCCGAGGTCGCCAAGACGCTGGGCCAGGCGTAGCGCCTCCGTCCCTTCCGCCTCACCCTGGGGCCGCGCGCCTGGGGCTCTCTCCCTCGCGGGAGGGGCGCCGGGAACGCGGCCCTTGGTATTCCGTGACCCGCGTCCCGCGCGTCCGTCCGCCCGGCACCGGACGGTGCGGCGCGCGTCACGACTTCCGTCGTTGCTTGGGCGCGGGGCGGGGGATAGAAGCGGACGCGTATGTCCGAATCCACCTCTCCCTACAAGCGCATCCTCCTCAAACTGTCGGGCGAAGCCCTGATGGGCGAGGGGAAGTACGGCATCCACCCGCCCACCCTCACGCGCATCGCGGAGGAGGTCGCGGAGCTGTCCAGGACGGGCCTGGAGATCGCGATCGTCATCGGCGGCGGCAACATCTTCCGCGGCGTGGCGGGCGCGACGGAGGGCATGGACCGCGCGAGCGCGGACTACATGGGCATGCTCGCCACCTGCATCAACTCCATGGCGCTGCAGGACGCGCTGGAGAAGCAGGGGCTGAAGACGCGCGTGCAGTCCGCCATCAAGATGGAGCAGATCGCCGAGCCGTACATCCGCCGGCGCGCCGTGCGGCACCTGGAGAAGGGCCGCGTCGTCATCTTCGCCGCGGGCACGGGCAACCCGTACTTCACCACCGACACGGCCGCGTCGCTGCGCGCGATGGAGATCAACGCGCAGGTCATCCTCAAGGCCACCAAGGTGGACGGCGTCTACAACGCGGACCCGAAGAAGGACCCGTCCGCGAAGCGCTACCGGACGCTCACGTACATGGACGTCCTCAAGCAGAACCTCAACGTGATGGACTCCACGGCCATCTCGCTGTGCATGGACAACAAGCTGCCCATCATCGTGTTCGACCTGGGCACGCGCGGGAACATCCAGCGCGCCGTCACGGGCCACGGCGAGTTCGGCACCGTCGTCGGCGCTTCCGAGACGGTCTGGGCCTGAGACCCCCGAGCAGGACACGACCGAGACACACCCACTTCTGACAGGAGACGCACAATGGCTGACGCCGCCGCGGAACTGAAGAGCCGGATCGACAAGTCGGTGGAGGACCTCAAGAAGGAACTCACCAAGGTGCGGACCGGCCGCGCGAACACCAACATCCTGGACGGCATCAAGGTGAACCAGTACGGCACGCCCACGCCGCTCAACGGCGTGGCCAGCATCAGCGCGCCGGAGCCCCGCCTCATCGTCATCAAGCCCTGGGACAAGGGAGTGCTGAAGGACATCGAGAAGGCCCTTCGCGAGGCGAACCTGGACGTCAACCCGATGAACGACGGCGAGATGATCCGCCTGCCGTTCCCTCCGCTCACCGAGGAGACGCGCAAGAAGATCGCGAAGCAGGTGAAGGAGAAGGGCGAGGAGCACAAGGTCGCCATCCGCAACATCCGCCGCGACGCGAACGAGGCCCTCAAGGCCCAGCTGAAGGACAAGAAGATCACCGAGGACGACCTCAAGCGCCGCACGGACGAGGTCCAGAAGGCGACCGACGCCGGCATCAAGCAGGTGGACGACCTGGTCTCCAAGAAGGAGAAGGAAGTGATGACGGTCTGAGCCGTCCTCACGTCGGGCCCGTGGCCGGGCGCCACGGGTCCGCACCGGGCTTCACCCGGGGCCCTCGGCGAAGGCCCGGGCGGGCGCTCAGGATGGGTAGACGAGCGCTTCGCCGGTGAGGTGCTTCACCACGTCCGAGACGAAGGCGAACAGCTCCAGCCCCTTGCCCTTGTCGTCCTTCCAGGCGCGGGTGGCGTCGTCGTGGCTGAAGTGGATGCCCTGGCCCTGGCCGGCCACCCAGATCTGCCAGACGGCGCGCTGGGTGTTGATGATGCACTTCTCGCCGGAGGCGGCCGTGAGCGTCACCTTGTCCCCGGTGGCTTCGGCTTCCAGCACGTCCGGGTCGAAGGCGTCCGCGGCCGCCAGGATGCGCTTGAACGCGGCGGCCACGAGCGAATGGTAGCGGGCTTCATCCATCATGGCCGCGCTTCCGGACGTCACTGGATGACGTCGAGGACCTGCTGGCCGGGGGCGGCGTAGAACAGGAACTTCAGGTGCTGCGCCGGGGGGTTCTCCCCCTTCTCGCCGGGCACCTGGTCTTCGGTGGTGCTGGGCGTGTCCGGCCACTCCATGGCGATGACCGTGCCCGGGTTCACCGGCTTGGGGAAGGACTGCATCCCTAGCAGGTGCGCCGCGAGCGCGCCCATGGAGGGCTGGTGGCCCACCAGGACGAGGTTCTCGTCGGAGTACTCCTTGAGGACGGGCTCCACGGCGCCCACCGGCATGTCCGGCAGGAGGCAGCGGTGCACGCGCAGGAGGCCTTCATGCTTCACGGAGTTGGAGAGGATCTGCGCCGTCTGCACCGTGCGCACCAGCGGGCTGGTGAGGATGAGGCTGATGGGCCCCATGCGCTCCGACAGCGACGCGAAATGCGCGGCGACATTCGTACGGGCCTTCGCGGTCAGCGCGCGCGCCTCGTCGCCGAGACCCTCGGGGATCTCCGCGTCCGCATCGCCGTGCCTTACCAGGAAAATCCTCAAAGTCCCTCCACCGGTCGCGACAAGACCGCGGTTCGTACATGACCGTGGCCCGGTTGGTCAAAGGTAATGAGGCGAATGTTCAGTGCCCGGAACAGCCTGCCCGTGGGGGGCGTTTCGGGAACCGCCGCTCGCGGGGGCCGGCCGGAGCATACACTGGCCACCCATCGGCGTTCACGGGAGGTGGCATGCGCAAGTCGTGGGGGTTTCTGGCCGTCTTTCTGGCCCTGTCCGCGTGTCGCAAGGACGCGGCGGAGGGGGCCCCGGAAGGGGCGGATGACGCCAGGGGGACGGTCGCCCGGCCGGAGGGCGGGGAGGGTGGGGAGGACGTCCCGGCCGAGCCCTACGCCCTGACGCAGGCCAAGCTGGAGGCCTACGTGGGCTATCAGCGCAAGATGCTGGAGGTGTACGGGTCGCTGATGCGAGGCCTCCAGGACATGGGGCCGCTGCTGGACGCCGGCACTCCCCAGGCGATGGAGAAGGCGAAGAGCGGCCTGAAGCTCATCGAGCGCAAGGCGCAGGCGGAGGCCGACGCGCGCCAGGCCGCGGGGCTGTCCACGGAGGAGGTCAACCGCATCGCGGAGGTGGTCACCGCCGTCATCAGCCAGCGGCAGATGGGCCGCACGCTCCAGTACGAGGAGGAGCTCAAGAAGCTGGAGGCGCTCCAGGCCCGCATGCCGGAGGAGCAGCAGAAGGAGCTGGCGCCGCAGGTGGAGTCCATGCGCCTCCAGGTGGAGGCCTTCCAGAAGCTGCCGGAGGCGCGCCGCGAGTTCGGCGACGCCAACGTGGACGTGGTGCTGTCCCGCGAAGCGGACCTGACGAAGAACTACCAGGACATGCTCAAGGCCTTCGCGGGCGTGCGGCGGTAGCTGCACTTGCTTGCGGTGCGCGGGAGCGTTCAGCGCGCGCAGGTCGCGGGGCTTCCGGAAGGTGGACCTGGGGGAGGGGGACTGTCGTCGTGGCGTGTCGCTTGGAGGCAGGGCGCTTGGGGCCTGGACGCCCCCTGTGCAATGGACGCCATGGGCCGGATTTGTTCCGGCCGCCGTGTTGAGGCGGTAGGCCCCAGCGGCTACGGTGCGCCGCCATGATGGACAACGCCGCTCGCCGTGCCTCCGAACCGCACCTGGCCCCCGTGCCGGACGCCTGCTACCTGTGCAAGGGGCGGCGCCTGCGGCTGCGTCACCGGGCGCGCGGGGGGACCTCCTCCGAGGGCGCGGCGGCCTACAACTGCACGTCCTTCGGCCACCGGAGCCACCCGCCCATCTGGGGCTGCGAGGACTGCGGGATGATGTTCCAGTGGCCCCTGCAGTCCCCGGACGCGCTGCTCCAGGCGTACCAGGACGTGGAGGATCCGCTCTACGTCGCGGAGAAGGACAACCGCTACCACACCTTCCGCCGCGTGCTGCGCGAGCTGGGGTCCGCCCAGGGCCGCACGCTGCTGGATGTGGGGGCCTACTGCGGCTACTTCCTGGACGTGGCGCGCGAGGCGGGCTTCCGCCCGGAGGGCCTGGAGCTGTCGCGCTGGGCCGCGGGCAACGCGCGGAGCCTGGGCTTCACGGTGCACGGCCTCCCCTTGCGGGAGCTGGCGGCGAAGGGGCTCCAGTACGACGTGGTGACGCTGTGGGACGTGGTGGAGCACTTCGCGGATCCGCGTGAGGAGCTGAAGGCGGCGCTCAAGCTGGTGCGGCCCGGTGGTCGCATCTACCTGTCCACCATCGACGCGGGCAGCCTGCTGGCGCGGCTGATGGGCGGGCAGTGGCCGTGGCTGATGGACATGCACCTCTTCTATTTCGGCCGCCGCACCCTGGCGACGCTGCTGGAGGAGGTGGGCTTCCACGTCACGGACGTCCGGACGTACACGCACATCATCTCCGCGGACTACCTGCTGCGGAAGGTGGGGGCGAGCTTCACGCCCGCGGCGCCGGCGCTGGAGCTGCTGCGGCGGGGTGTGCCGTCCAACTGGTCCATCCCGTTCAACCTGGGCGACAACATGCTGATGGCCGCCGAGCGACCCCTCTGAGCCATCCCCCCGCGCCTATGTCCCCCCTGATGCGGCGGGTGCTGCACCCGCTGGTGCTGCTCACGTTCTTCGCGCTGTCGGCGTTCCACACCTGGCCGCTCGTGTCCCAGATGCAGGGACACGTGATGGGCGGACGCGAAGACGTCTACATGAACATGTGGCACCTGTGGTGGATGCGGCAGGCCCTCTGGGTGCAGCCGCAGAACCCGTTCTTCGTGCCGTTCCTCCACTGGCCCCTGGGGGCGGAGCTGTACTGGCACACGCTGGCGCCGGCGAAGACGCTGTGGGGCGTGGCGCTGCTGCCGTTCATGCCGGTGGAGACGGCGTACAACGTGGTGCTGTTCGGTTCGTTCGTGCTGACGGGCTACACGTCGTGGCTGCTCTTTCGCTACCTGCTGGAGCGCGCGGGCCACGGGCCCTGGCTCGCGGCGGCGGCGGCGCTGGCGGGCGCGTGCGTGTTCAACTTCTCGCGCTACCACCTCACCCACGCGACGGCGCACCTGAACCTCTCCGCGCTGGAGGGGCTGCCGCTCTACCTGCTCTGCTTCTTCCGCTGGCTGGACGAGGGCAAGCGCAAGTGGCTGGTGGGGCTGGCGCTGTGCGCGTTGTACGTGTTGCTGTGTGACTACTACTACCTCGTCTACATCGCGCTCTTCTCGCTCCTCTGGGTGGTGGCCGAGCGGTGGAGGCGGGGGCCGCTCCTGTCCGTGGACACGTGGAGGGATCCGCTCGTGCGCCGGGCGGCGGCGGCGGGGCTGGCGGCGGGGCTCGCGTGCGTGCCGCCCATGGTGCCGCTGCTCCTGCATGCGTTCCCCGCGCCGCTGCAGATCCACCACGGCGACTCGGACTACTTCTCGGACCTGTATTCGTTCTTCATCCCGGACACGCGCTCGACGTGGATGACGTCGCTGCCCGCGGAGGCGCGTGAGTTCTCCCAGAACCTCATGCGGGTGAAGATGTCGACCAACGCGGAGGAGACCGGCAACTTCCTGGGCTGGGTGACGCCGCTGCTGGCCGTCTTCGCGCTGTGGCGGGGCGTGCCGGAGGGGCGCCGCTGGGTGGGGCTGGGGTTGGGCTTCGCGGTGCTGTCCATGGGCACGGTGCTCAACATCGGGCTGGAGGACCGGGTGTCGCCGGTGGTGCTGCTCATCGGCGCCCTGGTCGCGGTGGCGCTGGTGCCCGCGTGGCGGGGGCGGGTGTGGCGGCGGGACGTGCTGCTGCTCCTGGCGCTGGCCGTCTTTCTGTCGCTGTCGGAGCCGCTGACGGCGTTCGGCGTGCCGCTCAAGGTCCAGATCCCCATGCCCTACGTGGTGTTCAAGCACGTGGTGCCGCTGTTCTCTCGCGGCGGCATGCCGGTGCGCTTCGTGCTGCTCACGTTCCTCTCGCTGGCGGTGCTGGTGGCGTTCGCGGCGGCGCACGCGGGCGCGTGGGCCGGCCGGCGTGACGCGCGGCTGGGCGTGGCGGTGGCGCTCGCGGTGGCGCTGGTGCCGAACGTGGAGTACCGGGGTCTCCAGATGCAGGTGCCTCGGCTTCCCAGCCTGCCGCCGGTGTTCGATGAGATCCGCGACGCGCCCATGCCGGCGGCGGTGCTGACGGACAACGTGATGGGGCAGTGGGAGCAGCTCTATCACGGCAAGCCGGTGTCCTACGCCCGGCTGTCCCGGTTGCCGGTGCGGGAGGCGGCGCTCGTGGGCTCGCGGCTCATCCGCGCGGCGGAGGGGATGCGCAACGCGTTTGGCGTCGTCACGGCGGAGGAGCGCGAGTCGATGCGGCGCTACCTGAAGGAGCACCACTTCAAGTGGTACGTGACGCACTACTTCCACCCCATCCGTCACGCGTTCATCACGGACGAGCTGGGGGGCGAGCTGGTGCATCAGGACAGCTTCGTCACCGTGTACCGCTTCCCGGACGTAGACCCCTGAGCGCGGTCGCGGTGCTGCGTGTTCGTGCGCGGCGCCCGCGACCCGGGCCGCCGCGCGGCGGAGGCCCTTGGGACGAGCGTTGCCGCCCGGGGGCATCGTGCCCGAACGCTCAGCCCTTCTTCGGTCCGCCGCGCTTCGAGCGTGCGCCGCGTGGGGCGCGGGCGTTGGGGCGGGATGCGCCTTCCGACCGAGGCAGTTGCTCGCGAGGGGACTTCGCGGCCCGCGCGTTCTTGGCGTGGGTGGGTTTCGCCGGGCGCTGGCGTTCGTCCTTCGTCGCTGGCTTGGGGGACGCGCCGAGGTCGGTGCTCTGGGGCGCTGGCGGACGGCCTTGCTCCGCGGTCTCGGTGAGGGGCGCCGAAGGCATGGATGCAGGCGGCGGCTTCGGGGGGCGGACCTGCTCCTCACTCCGCGGCTCCGATGGACGGCCGTAGGCGATGTCCGGTGGCGGCTTGGGCGGACGGCCGTGCGCGCCATGTGAGGGCTTCGGTGGCTGGCCTTGCCCGGCATTGGCCGGCTTCAGCGGACGTCGCTGCTCCTCGTGCGGCGGCTTCGGTGGTCGGCCTTGCCCAGCATTGGCCGGCTTCAGCGGACGTCGCTGCTCCTCGCGCGGGGGCTTCGGTGGCCGGCCTTGCTCAGTCCCCGCCGACTTCGGCGGACGTCCGAACTCGATGGCGGGGAGGGCCCTCTCCCTGGGGGGCAGGCCTTCTTCCTCGTCGTCAGGCAGGTGGGACGCGGGCCGGCCGTGGCTGATGGCCGGGGGCGGCCTCGGCGGCCTGGGGGCTTCCGGCGGTGGTGCCTTCGCGGCCTGGGCCCTCAGCGTGTCCACCTCCCGGCGCAGCCGGAGGACCTCCGCGGAGAGCTGGGCGTACGAGTCCCGCACCAGGCCGTTGAACACGCGCTGCCGCCCCAGGGTTTCGTTGATCAGCACCTGGCACGTCTTGCGGAACGCCCACTTGGCCAGGAGCACCGCCTGCCCCATGCCCGCGCGGTGCGTGTGTAGCGGCAGGGCCCGCGTCGTGTCCGCGTTCTCCTCCAGCGCGTGCATGTTGAACGTCAGCGGATCCACGCGCGGCTCGACGCCGTCCTCTGGCACCTCCGCCGGCTCCGACGTGGGCAGCCCGCGCACGCGCAGCCGCTCCTCGATGCGGGCCATCAGGGCCCCCGTGGGAATGTCCCGTCCGAGCAGCTTCATCGGTGTGTCTCCTCCACGATGCGCGCCATCTCCTCCCGGTACATCGCGACCACCTGGGGCCACGTGTGCCGCTGCGCGTAGATGCGGGCCCGCTGGCCCATCGCGTCCCGGGCTTCACCCACTTCGCGCAGCCCTTCGATGAACGACGCCAGCCCCCGGTACACCCGGCCCGCGCCACTGCGCTCCACCTGTCCCACCAGCACGTCCGACTTCCCGTTCACCAGCACCGGCGTCCCCTGCGCGAACGCCTCCAGCGTCAGCAGCGAGAGGCTCTCGAACTTCGACGGCACCACCACCGCCAGGGCTCCCGCCAGCGCGTCGTGCTTGTCCTGTTCAGAAATGCGCCCCACGTGCCGCACGCCGTCGCCGCTCACGTCCATGTGCGCCTCGCCCGCGAGCACCAGCTCCGGCGCGTCCTGGTAGCGCGTCCGCAGCTTGCGGTGGAACTTCAAGAGCTCCGGCACGCCCTTGCCCGGCTCCAGCCGGCCCACGTAGAGCAGGTAGCGGCCGTGCACGCCGTACTTCGCCCGGAAGCGGTCCGGCACCGCTGGCAGCGCGTCCACGCCCACGCCCACCACGCGCGCCCGCGCATGGGCCGGGTGGAAGCGCCCGATCATCTCCACCTCCTCCGGCGTGTTGCACATCAGCACCCGGGGCCGGTTGAACACGTCCCCGTAGACGCCGAAGCGGATGGGCGGCTCGTCGTGCGCGGTGGGCACCAGCATCGCGCGGTCCGCCACCAGCGGCACCCCCCACGCCGTGGGCGCGTAGAGGTACGTGAAGAACAGGTAGCCGTCGTACGCGTCCTGCGTGGTGGCCAGGTGCTCCAGGAGCCCGGGGCTCAGCGGGCCCTGCTCGGCCACCCACTGCTCCTCGCGCAGCCGCTCGTTGCCATGGCCGAACAGCTTGCGCGACAGGCCGTTGAACGCGTGGATGTTGCGCCGGCGGGTCACCGGGAAGCGCAGCACCTTCACCCGGCCCACCCGCTCCTCGCCGGGCGGGAAGGTGTTCTCCCACGTCTGGTGGTTCTTCGCGCAGGTCGTCACCACCGTGAGGTCCCAGTGCGGCGCCAGGCGCTCCGCCACCTGCGCGGCGTGGCTCTCCGCGCCGCCCGTCACCTCGCCGTAGCGCTGCACCACCAACGCCACGCGCGGCCGCTTCGCGGGGGCCTTGCGCGGACGGCGCGGCGGCGCCACCACGCCCTGGAGCGCGCGGGTGAGCGACACCTGCGCGGCGGCGGGGGAGAAGTGCTGGAGCCTGCGCGCCTGTCCGCCGAGCACCGCCTTGCGCAGGTCGCGGTCCTCGGTCAGGTCCACCACCAGCTCCGCGAGGAACGCGTAGCGCTTCTGGTCGAACGCGATGCCCGCCCCGCCCAGCGTCTCCGGCACCGCCGCCGCCGCGTACGCGAGCACCGGGACCTCGGAGGCCATGGCCTCGATGATGGGTACGCTGAAGCCCTCGTGCTCGCTCATGGAGACGAACACGGACGCGGAGCGGTACACGGCCACCAGCTGCGGATGCGTCAGGCGCCCCAGGAAGTGCACCCCCGTGAGGTCCTTCATCTCGCGCTCGAGCTGCTTGAAGTAGCGGCTGCCCGGCTCGTAGCCGCCGACGATGAGCAGCCGGGCCTGGGGGCGGATTCTCAGGAGCTCCCGGTGCAATGAGAGCAGGTCCTCGAAGCGCTTGTGCGGCATCACCCGGCTCACCGACACCAGCGTGGGGCCGGGCCCGGCGAGCTTCGCGAGCTGCTTCGTGTCCGCCACGGACGCGGCGAAGCGCTCCTTCTCGATGAAGAGCTGCACCGTGTGCACGTTGCGGTGGCCCGCGACCTTCAGCTCCTCGCCGTTGAAGTCCGAGTCCCCGATGGAGACATCCAGGAAGGGCGCCAGCGCGGCCACCTGCGCGCGGCCCGCCACCAGCGCGTGCTCCAGCGGGGTGCCCCGGTAGAAGCGCGCGGGGCTGATGTTGTGGAACACCACGCCGCGCTTGCAGTCCAGGTGCATCAGCCGCCCGCTCAGCGGGGACGCGATGCCGTGGTGGTACAGCACCAGGTCGTCCGGCCGGGGCTTCAGCGTGAAGACGTGACGGGCCAGCCCCTGAAGACCCTGGGCGACCTCTTCCGCGTAGATGTCGCCCACGTGCCCCATGCGGCGCAGGAGGAGTTGCAGGTGCAGCGCGGCCTGGCCGGAGGCGTCGCCGGGGCCGAAGCTTGGGATCAGCTGATGGACCGCCATGGGGGGCCGTGTGTACCACACGGGCATGGTATGAGGCGGCCCGTGTCGACCCCCGGACCCATCGCCTTCGACGCCACCCTGTGGGACGAGCCCACCACCGGCATCGGCCTCTACACCCGCTGCCTCGCGGACGCGCTCGAGGCCCAGGGCGTCCGCCTGGTCCGCATGGGCGCGCGCAAGTCCGGCGAGCACCCGCGAGGCGTTCAGAAGCGGACGCCGTGGACGCTGGCCACGCTGCCGCGGCTGCTCAAGGCGTCGCCGCCGCCCGTCTACCACGCGCTCTGCAACTTCAACCTGCCGCTGCGGCGCACGCCGGGCACCGCCTACGTGCTCACCGTGCACGACCTGGTGCCGCTGGATCTGCCGCACACCGTCTCCGCGCCGTACCGGTGGCAGTTCCGGCTGTGGCTCGCGCGCAGCCTGATGCTCGCGGACCGGCTGGTGTGCATCAGCGAACGCACGCGCCAGGACCTGGTGCGCCGCTTCCCCCAGGTGGAGCCGCGCACCGTGGTGGTGCACAACGGCGTGGACCACGTGAGCGCGCCGGCGCTGGACGCGGCCGGCGAGGACTTCCTCCACGCGCTGAACCTGCCGAAGGACTACGTGCTGTACGCGGGCTCGCTCGATGTGCGCAAGAACGTGGAGCTGGTGCTGGACGCGCAGGAGCGGCTCAGGGCGCGCGGCCGGCCCTTCACGCTCGTGCTCGCGGGGCAGAGCTGGTTCGGCTCCGGGAAGGTGGAGACGCGCATCGCGCGCCTGCGCTCGGAGGGGCTGGACATCCGGCCCCTGGGCTACCAGGCCCCCGCCATCTTCTACGCGCTGATGCGCCGCGCGGCGCTGTTCGTCTTCCCCTCGCGCTACGAGGGCTTCGGCCTGCCGCCCCTGGAGGCCATGCGCCTGGGCACGCCCACGGTGGTGTCCACGGCGGGCTCGCTGCCGGAGGTGTGCGGTGGTGCCGCGCCCGCGGTGGACCCGGACGACGCGGAGGGGCTGGCCGCGGTCATCGACCGGCTCCTGCGTTCGCCGGAGGAGCGGCGGGCGCTGTCGGAGGCAGGCCAGCGTCAGGCCGCGAGGTTCACCTGGGCCCGCGCCGCGGAAGGGACGCGGGCCGCCTACGATGCGGCGCTGCGCCACCGGTAGGCACTCAACCGGCCCGGGAAGGGCCCCTGGAGGAACATGCGACAGCTCGTGTGGAGTGGAATCGTCTGCGGAATGCTGCTCGGGTGCGCGGGCTCGAACGCCGCGCGCAAGGACGAGGCCCAGGAGCCGGCCCCGACTTCCGAGCAGGAGGCGCCGCCCACCCCCGTGACGCCTCCGGGGAAGCCGTCGCGCTCGCCTGCGGCGGAGGCGGAGAGCCCGGAGGCCCCCATCGTCATGCCCCTGGAAGTCACGGAGACGCCCGCGCCCCGCGACCCGCTCTTCATTGAATCGCAGCGCGTGAAGGGCAACGTGCTGACGCTCCACGTCCGCCACGGCGGCGGCTGCAAGGAGCACCGCTACGGGCTCGCCTGGGACGGGCGCTTCACCCAGACGGCGGAGGGCCAGCCGCGCGCGGAGCTCACCCTGATGCACGACGCGAACAACGACCGGTGCAAGGCCCTGGTCTACAAGGACTTGGCGTTCGACCTGTCCACGCTGAAGCAGGAGTGGAGCGAGAAGGGCCACGGCGACCACGCCACGCTCCACCTGGACTTCAACGGCGTGCCGGACCAGTCCGCCAGCTTCAAGTTCTAGTAACTGATATTCTGACTACGCTAGTTTAGCAGAGCTGAAGGTGAACACGATTGGGGGAGTATGAAAGTTTTAAAGAGTGTCACGCCTACCGCAGAGCAATTGAAGCTAATTCAGGACCATAGGCCAGGCGTGGCGGTAATTAGAGGGGCAGCCGGTAGTGGTAAGACGACTACTGCCCTCCTGCGTCTTAAGTTCCTTGTTGGATTCTGGATCAGGCGAAATGCTCGGCTTGGAATTGCTGAGCCAGTTCGAGTGCTCGTGCTGACATATAATAGAACGCTGCGGGGCTACGTTTCGGAGTTGGTTAGACAGCAAGTCCCAGCAGGCAGTAATGCTGAAATCGAAATTAGCACATTCGGGAAGTGGGCTAAGGATAGGATTTTTGGCTCATCGGTGATTGATGAAGACTTCCGACGCAATGAGCTTTTGAGGCTGGGATCTGGCCTTGGGCTTGATTCAGATCTCTTGGTAGATGAAGTGGATTACATTTTGGGGCGGTTTTTGCCAGCGGGGATTAATGAGTATCTTTCGACACGAAGGGAAGGGCGAGGCAGGGCGCCAAGAGTGGACAGAGGGCTTCGGGCTCGTATTTTAGCGGAAGTTGTCAATCCTTATGTGCAGTGGAAAACGCGACTGAATGGATTTGACTGGAATGATTTCGCGGTAGCGTTGGCTGAGCAGGAGCCTAGTCCAGAGTATGATATTGCGATTGTTGATGAGGCTCAGGATTTTTCTGCGAATCAGGTGCGCGCCGTTACAAATTTCCTTGCGGAAGATCACTCGGTGACATTTCTGCTGGATGCTGCGCAGCGGATCTACCCGAGGTTCTTTTCGTGGTCCGAAGTTGGAATTGCAGTTCAGTCGGGAAATAATCAGAAGCTGAATAACAACTATAGAAATACGAAACAGATTGCTGCGTTTGCTAGGCAGGTTGTTGAAGGGGTGGATGTGGGAGATGATGGAGCGTTGCCTGAATTTTCTGAGTGCGAGCGCGAGGGGGATTTGCCAATAGTCTTGAGCGGAGGATTTGCCGGCCAAGTGAAGTACTGTATTGACTTGATTAGGCGAAGCATTGATCTTCAAGGCGAATCGGTTGTGTTTTTGCATGCCAAGGGAGGGCGGTGGTTTGATTACCTCCGCGAACAATTGAGGCGCGCCCGCTTGCATTTTGTCGAACTGGCGAGGGCTGATGATTGGCCAGAGGGACCTGAGAATATTGCCCTGAGTACTATGCATTCGGTGAAGGGGCTTGAGTTCGACCATGTGTTTATTCTCGGCCTTAATGCGGAGACGACTCCTCATGGGGAAGAGGTAGGTGATTCGCAACTTGAGAACCTACGGCGGCTCTTGGCGATGGCTGTGGGAAGAGCAAAGAAGTCTCTTGTGGTTGGATTTAAGCCGACAGAGGCCTCTTCGTTGGTTGAGTATTTTAATGTAGATACTTACGTGGGGGTAGATGTGTGAGCGTTGCGAGTGTGGTGATCGAAAGGGGGATTGAGGAGGTTCTCCATTTCACGACCAATAAAGGGATGGTTGGTATTTTGGCGTCTGGACATGTGAAGTCCAGGAGAGAGTTACCGAGTGAGAAATATTTGGAATACGTGTATACGCCGAACTGTCAGAGGCGATATGATGCTCCATGGTTTGGGTACGTAAATCTCTCTATTAGTCGAATAAATTCAAGTCTTTTTGATGTCTCTTCAGGTCGTTGGCATCGCGATTCGAATTTGTGGTGGTGTGTGCTTGCGTTTGATCCTGTCGTTCTTTCGCATTCTGGAGTTTTGTTTGCTACGACAAATAACATGTACTCGGGAGTCGCTCGGGCGTCTGGTGAGGTAGGACTGAATGCACTCTTCAAAGAAGAGGTCCCGCAGTACTTGGAGCGAGTCGCCCGTCGCTCTTTTATGACGCCATTGAACCAGCCGACATGTTTTCAAGCTGAGGCTCTTTACCCGAAGGCTTTGTCAGTTGGGTTTTTGCGAACTGTTTATGTTGCCACGCCGGAACATGAAGATGTCGTATGCGGGCAGTTTTTTGCGCTAGGCGTTTCGGGCGTATCTTGCGTGGTTCGTCCTGAGAAATTTTCGTAAGCTGTTGGCTTGGGAGGCAGTGTGAGTGCGGATAGTGTTAGGAATTCGGCGCTTTGGGCTGCTTATGGTGATGCGCTTGGCTTTATTACGGAATTTGTTAAAAAGAGTGAAGTGCTTGAGCGTCATGTAGGTGTTGGACGTGTGGTTGAGTTGCTGCCTTGGCGACGCCGCGTAGGCGGGAGGTTTGGGCCCGAGATTGAGTTGCCTGCTGGTTGTTATTCCGATGATACGCAGTTGAGGTTGGCGACGTCGCGTGCCATTCAAGGGGATGGTGGTTTTGATGTTGAGGCGTTCGCGAAGGTGGAGTTGCCAGTTTGGTTGAGTTATGCACTTGGGGCTGGAAAAGGCTCTAGGGCTGCTGCGAGTGCGTTGGGGCGGACCGAGGTTACATGGAGTACAAATTTTTTCTCCTCGGGAAGTTCGAGATATGTGGACGGAGGGGGGAACGGCGCGGCTATGAGAATTCAGCCTCATGTCTGGGCGAGTTCTGGTGGGCGAGATGTGCATGATTTGCTGGCTGATGTGTGTCGAAATGCCGTTGTGACGCATGGACATCCGCGTGGTATTTTGGGTGCTGTGTTTCATGCCTTGTCTTTGCGGCTTGTTATGTTGAGGGGGTTGCATTTGGATATGTCTGCGCTCAGGGAGGTGATTGATTGGCTTCCGAGTGTTGTGGAGATATTCAAGGCTGATGCGACGTTTGGTGAAGTGTGGTTGGATATGTGGGAGCATGCGACCGGCGCCAGTTTTGAGCGAGAGATTGGGCGCTGTGTTGAGGAAGTTGTTGCGGACTGGGAGATTCTGACGAGGTTGGCAAGGGCGGGCTCTAGCGATGCGTATCGAGAGGCTGTCCTGAGTTTGCGTGGGACCGATGCTAACGTCCGAGGCTCTGGAACCAAAACAGCTCTGCTTGCTGGGTATCTTGCGTGGCTGTATAGAGATGATCCTCAAGGGGGCATGGTTGAGGCTGCCAATTGCCTCGGTAGCGATACTGATACAATTGCGACGATGGCCGGCGCGCTTTTGGGGGCTGTGAGTGAAGGTTCACCGCCTTCGGATGTCATGGATCGGTCGTATATTTCTGCGGAGGCGGATCGACTTGCCTCTATAGCGAGAGGAGAGGTTACTTCGACGTTTGCCTATCCCGACCTTCTCAGATGGAGCCCTCCTAGAGCACAAATAGATGCGGTTGGGGTGGCTGCAGGTCGGACTGTGCTAGCTGGACTGGGAGAAGCGAGATTCCTTGGGGAGTCTGCTGTCTCGGCCGATGCCCACGGTGACGCTGAATACCGGTGGCTTGGTTTGTCGTTTGGCCAGACTGTCTTGGTGAGACATCGAATGGTGCTGCTTGAACTTGGCGCGGGAATGTTTCCAAGGTCTGCTGTGAAGAGCACTTCAAGGCAAAAGGACATGAGTGGGCCTGGGGAACAACGCGCACTTTTTGGTGAATCTCACTCGGGGCAGGGTGGGGAAAAGGGACAATACCAACGTTCTGGTGTGCGGCTTCGAGAAGAGAGGATGGGTGGACGACGGGTTTCGATTGATGAGGCATTTAATCGAGTTGTTGGGTCCAACTTCGATCCGGAGCTGATTGGCCGATTTGTTTTAGAGCTGTCGGCGGGAGATGAGGGGGTCGAACTGGCGGTGGCTTTCGTTGCGATTGTTGTGAAGGCGAGAAGGGTTCGAATTCGAGGTCCGAATTAGTGGTTTGCTTTGCGTTTGCCATGCGACTTCACGAAGCCCAGAAGCTGTTGGACCGCTCTTTCACCGGCACGCGGGAGGGCGCCCCGCGCCTGCACGAGCCCTCGGATCCGCGCTTCGCGGAGCGGGGCGGGGCGGTGTGGCTGGAGTACCGCTGGTACGTGCGCGAGCGCGGCCTGGCGGAGGTGTTCCTCAAGTGGGACCGGGTGCCGGCGGGCGGGGAGCGGAACGTGGAGGCCACGGTGCTGCGCACGCACCTGCTGGGGCAGTCCCCCATGCTGGCCCAGCGCGCGCTGCGCACGGTGGAGGGGGGCACGCCCGCGCCGGAGCGGGTGCTGGACGTGCTCAAGAACGACGGCATCCGCCGCGAGTGCGTGGCCCGGGGCCGCACCACCATCACCGTGGAGCACTGGGAGAGCCGGCGCCCCGCGGCGCTCCTGGACGAGGCGCGCTTCGCGGAGCTGGCCGCGCCCCTGGAGTCGGAGGACTCCACGCCGGAGGCCCGTCACGAAGCCGTGCAGCGGCTGGCGGACGCGGAGCGAAGCCCGCGGGTGACGGACGTGCTCTTGCGACTGGTGGCGCGCAAGCCGTCGCTGATGGCCCTGCGCAT
Organism: Corallococcus sp. RDP092CA; assembly: GCF_041903675.1. NCBI lineage: Bacteria > Pseudomonadati > Myxococcota > Myxococcia > Myxococcales > Myxococcaceae > Corallococcus > Corallococcus sp. RDP092CA. The sequence goes on from NZ_JAYESI010000008.1 coordinate 130,478, forward strand.
CCTGTCCGAGTGGGGCGAGGTGCAGGCCCGCGAGTACGTCCAGCGGGACCTGGCCGCCGTGACGCCGGGCAACGCGGCGGACCTGTGGGCCCTCACCGCGTTGGACCGGCGCCTGGAGGCGTGGCAGTCGCTGGCGCGCCCCGCGTAAGGCGCGCGCCAGCGGTGCTTCAGTGCTGCGAGCCCACCCTGGGGCCCAGCACGTCGCGCAGCGCGTCCGCGACGGTGAGCTTCGGGGCCCAGCCCAGCGCGCGCAGCTTCGTCGTGTCCGCCACGAGGCTGGGGATGTCGGAGGGGCGCAGCCGCGCGGGGTCCAGCTCGATGCTCGCCTGCACGCCGGACAATTGGAGCATCTCCTCCAGCAGGCTGCGGATGGTGCGGCCCTCGCCGCTGCCCACGTTGTAGGCCTGGCCCGCCTCGCCCTGGAGGAGCAGCAGCCGGTACGCGTCCACCACGTCCTTCACGTGGGAGAAGTCCCGGATGGCGTCCAGGTTGCCGGTGCGCAGCACGGGGTCCACCGTGCCCAGCGCGATGGCGCGGATCTGCGCCGCGAACGACGGCACCACGAAGGTGGGGTCCTGCCCCGCGCCCAGGTGGTTGAAGGGCCGGGCGAGGATGATCTCCATGCCGTAGCTGCGGAAGAACTGCTCGCCGGCCAGCTCCCCCGCGGACTTCGACGCGGCGTAGGGGCTGAGCGGCACGTGCGGGTGGTCCTCCCGCGCGCGGGTGCCCTCGGCGACGGGGCCGTACACCTCGCCGGAGCCCACCAGCAGCACGCGCGCCCTGGGGGCGCTCTCGCGCAGCGCGGTGAGCAGGTGCACCACGCCCATGGTGTTCACCGCGAAGACGCGCGCGGGGTTCTGGTGGCTCTTGGCCACCGAGCTGAAGCCGGCCAGGTGCAGCACGGCCTCCGGCTTCACCTCGGCGACCGCCGCCTTGACCCTCGCCTCGTCGGCGATGTCGAAATGCAGGGCGGTGCTGCTGATGCCCTCGCCGCGGGGCCCGTGCACCTCCACCACCTCGTCGCCGGCCGCCCGGAGGGCAGCGCACGCATGCCGGCCAACGAATCCATCCGCTCCCGTGACGAGGACGCGCATCTTACCGCTGTCCCGCCTTCACGCGCTCCAGGTCGGCGTCGACCATCATCTCCACCAACTGCTTGAAGCGCACCGTGGGCTCCCAGCCGAGCTTCTCCTTGGCCTTGTCGTACTTGCCGATGAGCAGGTCCACCTCCGCGGGGCGCACGAACGCGGGGTCGATCTTCACGTGCTTCTGCCAGTCCAGGCCCACGCGCGCGAAGGCGATCTCCACCAGCTCCCGCACGGTGTGCGTCTCGTTGGTGGCGACGACGAAGTCCTCCGGCGTGTCCTGCTGGAGCATGCGCCACATGGCGTCCACGTAGTCGCCCGCGAAGCCCCAGTCGCGCTTGGCGTCCAGGTTGCCCATGGGCAGCGTCTCCTGGAGGCCCAGCTTGATGCGCGCCACGTTGTACGTGACCTTGCGCGTGACGAACTCCAGGCCGCGGCGGGGCGACTCGTGGTTGAAGAGGATGCCGCTCACCGCGAAGAGCTTGAAGGACTCGCGGTAGTTCACCGTGATGTGGTGGCCGTACGCCTTCGCCACGCCGTACGGGCTGCGCGGGTAGAAGGGCGTGTCCTCCGTCTGCGGCACCTCCAGCACCTTGCCGAACATCTCGCTGGAGGACGCCTGGTAGAAGCGCACCTGCGGGCGGGTGTGCCGGATGGCCTCCAGCATCTTCGTCACGCCCAGCGCGGTGAACTCACCCGTGAGGACCGGCTGGTTCCAGCTGGTGGGCACGAAGGACTGCGCCGCCAGGTTGTAGACCTCGTCCGGCTGGGTGAGGTTCAAGAGCGCCGCCAGCGAGAACTGATCCAGCAGGTCGCCCTGGTGCAGCGTCACCTTGCCCTGCAGGTGCGCGATGCGCTCGAACTTCTCCTCGGAGGAGCGGCGCACCATGCCGTGCACCTCGTAGCCCTTCTTGAGGAGCAGCTCCGCCAGATAGCTGCCGTCCTGCCCCGTGATGCCCGTAATGAGTGCGCGCTTGGCCATGGCCCTTGTCTGTTGGCTGGAAGACGGTGGTCGTTGTACCCGAGGCTTTCGCCGTCTGCCAACCGTTCCAGGGTTTCAGGGAACTTGAACGAAAGCGGGCCCGTGCCTAGGTAGGGAGCGACCTGCCCAGGAGCCGCCCATGCGCAACCTCTCCCTCTCAGCGTTGACGGCCGTGCTCGTGAGCACGGCGGCGGGCGCGCAGACCCCCGCTCCAGTCGAGGTGCCCTACACCTCGCAGACCCAGCCCGGGGCGCGCTCCGGCGGTGGCACGGTGAACGACGTGGCCCTCTGGGTGAACCCGGTCGACCCGGGCGCGAGCCGACTCATCACGGCGGACCTGAACAACGGCCTGTTCACCTATGCGCTGGACGGTGGGGAATTGCAGGGCATCACCGAGGGCACCGCCGCGAGCGTGGACGTGCTCGGCGGCTTCCCGCTGGCGGGCGGCGCGTCCGCGGCGCTGGTGCTCAGCGCCAACTCCACGCTCACGGGGCTCGTGCCCTACGTGATGGAGCCCGGGGCGGACGGCGGCGGGCTCGTGCGCCTGTCGCCCACGGCGGCCCCGCTGGACGTGGGTGTGAGCTACGGGACGGTGCGGCTGGCCCGCGCGGCGGACGGGGCCATCCAGGCCTTCGGAGGACTGGCGGCCGGGGGCTTGCGGCAGTTCGTGCTGACGCCCACCGACGGCGGCGTCACGGCGACCCCGGTGCGGGACATCCCTGCCGGGACCGTGCAGGGCCTGGTGGTGGACCCGGCGTACCGCGTGCTCTACGTGGCGCAGCAGGGGCAGGGGCTCTACCGCTACGACGTGAACGCGGACGCCGGCATCACCGGCACGCAGGTGGTGGGCCTGGGGGATGGCGGCCTGTCGTCCGTGGGGCGCATCGCGCTGTACGAGGCCTCCGGCGTGGACGGCTACCTCATCGCGTCGGATCCGACCGCGAACACCTTCGTCGTCTTCGACCGGCGCACGCTGGGCCGGGTGGGCGCGTTCGAGGTGGTGCAGGACGGCGGCACGGACGCGGTGGAGCAGTCGCGCGGGCTGGTGGCGTACTCGGGCGCGCTGGGCAAGGCCTTCCCTGAAGGGCTCTTCGTCGCGCATGACGGCGTCAGCAGCAGCACGTTGGGCGACAACCTGAAGCTCACCTCCTGGGGCAACGTGGCCCGGGCGTTCACGCCGCCGCTCCTCATCGCGCAGGAGGAGGCGGATGCCGGCACCCAGGACGGCGGCACGGTCCGTGACGGTGGTGGCGGCGTCATCGTCCAGCCAGGCGACGGCAACCCGAGCGGGGGTGGGAGCACGGACGACGACAGCGGCTGTGGGTGCACCAGCGCGTCGGTGCCGGCCATGGCGACGCTCGGCCTGCTGGCGCTGTCGCTCCTGGGCCGCCAGCGCAAGCGCTGAGACGGGGTGGCTGACGCTCGAAGCGGGTTGAAAGCGACGGGGGGGCGGGATGAAGTGCGCGCCACATGCGCACCTTTCGTTCCACCGCCCTGGCGCTCGCGGTGCTCGCCAGCGCCTGCAAGGGCACCCCGACGCCCGCCCCCGCCGCCCCCCCGCCTTCCGCGCCCGCCCCGGCCGAGCCCGTGCGGCTCACGCTGGTGGGCACCAACGACTTCCACGGCTGGGTGATGCCCCACCGCGCCACGCTGCCGGACGGGCAGCAGGTGGAGGAGGGGGGCGCGGCCCTCTTCGCGTCCTACGTGGCGCGGCTGCGCGAGGACAACCCCGGCGGGGTGCTGCTGCTGGACGGCGGCGACCTGTTCCAGGGGACGCTGGCGTCCAACCTGGTCGAGGGCGCCATCGTCGTCGACGTGTACAACCTGCTGGGCTACACGGCGGTCGCCATCGGCAACCACGAGTTCGACTACGGGCCGGTGGGCCCGGGGCCCGTGGCCACGCGTCCGGACGAGGACCCGCTGGGCGCGCTCAAGGCCCGCGTGGCGCAAGCGAAGTTCCCCTTCCTGTCCGCCAACGTGCGCGAGCAGGACGGCCGCCACCCGGCGTGGCTGGGCAATGACGGCACCACGGTCGTCACCGTGAAGGGCGTGAAGGTGGGCCTCCTGGGCCTGTCCACGCTCCAGACGCCGCAGACGACCCACCCCGTGAACGTCGCGAGCCTGAAGTTCGAGTCCCTGGCCGACGCCGCGAAGGAGGCCGCGAGGTCGCTGCGAGAGCAGGGCGCGGAGGTGGTGGTGGCCGTCGCGCACGCGGGCGGCAAGTGCGCGGACCTGGCGAACCCGCGCGACACGTCCGGGTGCGTGAAGGACGACGGCGAAATCTACGCGGTGCTGGACGCGCTGCCGGAGGGCGCGGTGGACGCGGTGGTGGCGGGCCACACGCACCAGGTCATGGGGCACTTCTTCGGCGACGTGCCGGTCATCGAGACGACGGGCATGGCGCGCTCGTTCGGCGTGGTGGACCTCTACGTGGACCCCTCGACCCACCGCGTGCTGCCCGAGCGCACGCGCATCCAGGCCGCCATCCCGGTGTGCGGCGCCGTGGACGCCACGCTGAAGACGTGCGACCCGCTGAAGCTGCGGGACGCGAAGGACGTGCGGATGGTGCCCGCCACGTTCCTGGGCCAGCCGGTGACGCCGGACGCCCGCGTGGAGGCGCTGGTGGCCCCCGCGGAGGCGCGCGTGGAGGAGGAGCAGCGCCGCCCGGTGGGCGTGCGGAGCCAGGCCCGCATGCCCCAGGTCTACGAGGGCGAGAGCGCGCTGGGCAACCTCATCGCGGACGCGATGCGGGAGGAGGCCCGCGCCGACGTGGCGGTGATGAACGCGGGCGGCATCCGCGCGGACCTGCCGCAGGGGCCGCTCACCTTCGGGAAGCTCTACGAAATCCTGCCCTTCGACAACTCGCTCGCGGTGATGGACCTGGGCGCGGACGAGCTGCGCCGCTTCCTCGCGCTGGCCTACGGCGGCCGCAAGGGCGTCTTCGCGGTGTCCGGGGTGGAGGTGACGCTGGGCGCGTGCCCGGGCCCGGAGCGTCTCCGGGGCGTGACGCTGCCGGGCGGCAAGCCGCTCGATGCGAAGGCGACGTACCGGGTCGCGGTGCCGGACTTCCTCCTGCGCGGCGGCGACGGGGTGGGGCCGCTGACGTCCACGCTGCCACGGGAACGTATCAGCCTGTTGCAGGGGAAGGACCTGCGCGAGGTGCTCGTCGCCCACGGTCGCGCGCACGGCAACGCGCTGACGCCCCCGGCGCTCGGGCGCGTCCACCTGGCGAAGGCGGCGAGGCCCTGCGTGGGCGCGCGGCACTGAAAAAGTGCGCCCGGGGTTGGAAATTTTCCCTCCGCGCTGATCCGCTGGGGCTGGATCGCGGGTGCAACCCAGCGGAAGATCAGCAAAAGGCGCCCAGGGCCGAATTTTCGGCCTGGGATCAGTTTCCAACGGAGGGAAACCTCCCTACTCTAGGGCACGCGAGATCCCTTGCAGGCGCGGCCCTCCAGCCAGCGCGAGCAAGTTGGAGCCCGTGCGTGGGAGGGACAGAAGAGATGCTCTACAAAGTGACCCCGATGATGGTCCCGGTTGCGCCCGAGAAGAAAGAGGCGCGCGAGCCGGGGCAGCCGCGCAAGCGGCGCAAGTCCTCCGTCTACGACGCCGACGGCCACGAGGTGCTGATCTCGCTGATGTGCCTGAAGTGCAAGACGCTCAAGCCGCTGGCGCAGTTCGGGCTGCGGAAGATGGCGGACGGCGCCATCCGCAACCAGCCGTGGTGCCGGGGCTGCCGCTCGGGCGCGGGCACGAAGAAGCCGAAGAAGGACGAGTCCCAGGCCGCCACCGTCGAGGTGCCCGCCGTCGCCGCCACGGAGCCCGTGCTCCAGGTCGTCACCGACGTGCCGCTCGACGCCGCGCCCGTGGCGCCCACGCTCGTCGACGCCGCGTCGGTCGTTGGGGCCGCGTCGGTCGTCGAGGCGACAGCGGTCGTCGACGCCTCGCCGGTCGTCGAGGCGACATCGGTCGTTGAGCCCACGTCGGTCGTCGAGGCGACGGCGGTCGTTGAGCCCACATCGGTCGCCGAGCCCACGTCGGTCGTCGAGGCTGACGCGACGGCCACCGTGCCGGTCTGAGCCGCCGCCTGGGATGATCCGCCCCGCGGGGCGCGCACGCTCGCGCCCCCGCATGTAACGGCTCTGTCCGGAGTCCCTGCTCGAAGCGCCCCAGAAGGGTCGTTCCCCTCGGGGATGCTCCGCCCGGCCGGGGGGCGCGCGAGCCTCGCGTCCCGGCCGCGCTGGAGCCGCCCGGGCGGCCCGCCTCCCCGTCAGGACAGCCGCAGGCCCGCCGGCAGCGTGTCACCGAGCGCCCGGGCTTCGTCCGCCGCCTCCAGGGCCACCACCTCGCGCACCATCCGCACCCAGGTGTCGGCGGCCTTCGCGGCCACCAGCGCCTCGGCGGTGCGCTCGCGCAGCGCTGGCTCCAGATCGCGCGTGCGGTCGCCGGTGAGGCGCGCCAGCTGGGCGGCGGCGAAGGGCGCTCCGTCCACCTTGCGCAGGTCCAGCGACAGGAGCAGCTCCAGCCACGCCTCCGCCGTCTCCACGTCCACGACCTTGTGGCTGCTGCCATACAGCGGCACGCGCGCGCCCAGCCGGCCCAGGGCCCAGGCCCACGGGCCGCCGGAGCGGGACTCGGCCTTCAGGCGCGCGGCGATCCACCGGCCCACCTCCGCCTTGTCGCCCGGCGACAGGTGCTCCAGCGAGGCGACGGTGCGGATCATCTCGTCCAGCCCCTCCGGCTGGATGCCCTTGGGCTTGCCGGCCGGCGTGGGCGCGTCCGGGGGCACGCGCCGGGCCAGGTGCGGCTGGAGGTAGGCGTACAGCTTCTGCTGCTGCGCCTCGGTGAGGCCGCCCGCGACGCGGCGCCACATCACCCAGAACTCCGTCCACACCGCCTTGTCCGTGTGGTGCTGCACCAGCGCGTCGAAGAGGCTGAAGGTCTGCTCCGCGCGCCAGCCGTCCAGCGGGTAGCCGAAGCCGGGGCGCAGGCAGAAGCCGGTGAGGCTGTAGAAGACGCGCTCGTGGTCATCCGAGCGGCGGCGCTTGCTCGCGCCCGCGTAGAGCGTGCTCCACAGCTCGCGCAGCACCGGCACGCGCCACGTCTCGCGCGGGCCCAGCACCTTCTCCAGCGTGCGCGACAGCTGCTTCACGTCCTTGGGGCCCAGGGGCAGCGGCTTGTTGCCGTAGACGCGCTCCACGTTGTCCTTCGCCTCGGCGAAGCGCGCGGGCATGGACTCGGTGACGGTCAGCTCGTGCGAGCCGCCGGTGCCGCGCAGCTCGAACTCCAGGCGCCACCGCTCGTCCGCGACGTCCGACACGCAGAACAGCTCCAGCGTGCCAATCTCCGTGAGCGCCGCCTGGAGGTGCACCGGCACCTCGGTGACCTTGCCGGACGCGCCCTTGAGCAGCGTGTGGATGGGCGGCAGCGGCTTCAGGTCCTCCGCCAGCGGCACCAGGTCCCCCGGCTTGTCGATGCGGTCGCTCGTCGTGGAGTAGAGCGCGAACTGCACCGGCCGCCCCAGGGTGAGCGTGAAGGGGCGCTCGCCCAGGTCCACCTTCTGGCCCTCCTCGAAGCCGCGGGGAATCAGGCACAGCGTGGGCTGCTCCGCGCTGTCCGGGCCGCGCTGCAAGCCCACGTAGTACGCGCGCGCCGCGCCCCCGCCGATGCGCAGGCCGTGTCCGCGCCGCACCAGGCCGTAGTACGCCGCGCCCCGGGCGACCGCGAGCTCCAGCGACTCGTGCTTGAGCAGCGCGATGCGCGGCGCCTGCGGCCACCACGCGGACAGCGCGTCCACCAGGCGCGCGGAGATCTGCGGCGAGTTGAAGACGCCGCCGTTGAGCAGGATGGCGTCCGGGCGGGGCAGGGCGCCTTCGTGCGACGGCGCCTCGCCCAGCGCCGCGAAGCCCGCCGCCGCGTGCTGCGCGAGGAAGGCCGCCAGGTGCCGGGTGACGGCGGGGTCCTGCACGTACGGCAGGCCCAGCTCCTGGAGCGCCATGCGCGCCGCGCGCCGGGGCCGGTCCGCGGGCGACGACAGGGGGAAGAAGCCGTCCAGCACCAGCGCGTGCGCCTCGTCGCGGCCCAGCTCCGTGGACAGCGTGCCGCCCAGCAGCCGGCTGCCCTCGCCGATGAGCGACACGCCGTACCTCTCCGGCGGCGCGCGCCCGAGGAGCTCCTCCTTCGCGGTGCGCGCGGCCTGGATGGCCTGCGTCCACTGCGTCGCGGACAGGCGCCGGCCGTTCTGGGTGAGCTTCTCCTCCATGCGCCGGGCGAGCGCCGCGTCCATGTTGTCGCCGCCCAGCATCAGGTGGTCGCCCACCGCCAGCCGCCGCAGCATGGGCCCCTCCGGCGACACGCCCGCGTGCACCAGCGTGAAGTCCGTGGTGCCGCCGCCCACGTCTACCACCAGCACCAGCCGCACCTGGGACAGCGTCTGCTCCAGGTCCGCGCGGTGGCGCGCGGTGTAGTCGTAGAAGGCCGCCTGCGGCTCCTCCAGCAGCGTGAACCGCTCCAGCCCCGCCTTGCGCGCCGCGCTCACCGTGAGGGCTCGCGCCGCCTCGTCGAACGAAGCGGGGACGGTGATGACCACCTCCTGCTTCGACAGGGGCTCGGCCGGGTGGGCGTGGTCCCACGCCCGGGCCATGTGCGTGAGGAGCAGGGCGGACGCGTCCACCGGGGACAGCTTCTGCACGTCCGCGGGCGCGCCCCACGGGAGGATGGGCGCGGAGCGGTCCACGCCCGGGTGGCACAGCCAGCTCTTCGCGGAGGCCACCAGCCGGCCCGGCACGCGCGCGCCCTGCCAGCGGGCCAGCTCGCCCACCACGTAGGGGCCGCCGTCGTCGCCCCAGGGCAGGCGCAGCACCTCCGGGGCCAGCTCGTGGCCGGCGGGGACGTAGACGGCGGACGGCAGGAGGGCGCGGGGGGCCACCTCGCCCTGGCGGACGAGCTGGGGCAGGGGGAAGTCCTCGACGGGCGCCCCCGAGCCCTTTGCTGGATCCACGGATGCCACCGCGCAATGGGTGGTGCCCAGGTCGATGCCGACGATTCGCATACGCCTCCGGTGTGCGGGGCTCCTTCTACTCCTTCATGCGCACGTTGAGCTCCAGCTTCCAGCGTCCGGAGCCGTTCTTCTCCAGGCAGCGCAGCTCCAGCGTGCCCACCTCCGTCACCGCCGCCTGGAGGTTCACCGGCGTCAGGTCGCCAAAGGGCGTGGGCTGTCCGGGCAGCGTCGTCTCGATGGGCGCCACCTCCTCCAGCCCCCCGGACGCCAGCTCCGACTCCACGTCCTCCACCATCTCGCCCACCTTGTCGTCGCGGCGCACGGACGACGCGAAGAAGCGGAAGCGGGTGGGCTCGCCGGTGACGAGGCCGAACTCCTGGGGCGGCACGTCCGCCTGCGTCCCCTCCTCCATCCCGAAGGGCGCCACGCACAGCGCCTTCACGGGCGGCTCCATGCCCGGCACCGCCGGCATCGCCGTCTCCACGCCCACGTAGTAGGCGCGCGCCGTGCCGCCGCGGATGCGCAGGCCGTGGCCCTGGCGCACCCAGCCGTAGTACGCCGCGCCCCGCGCCACCGCGAGGTCCAGGTCGGAGCCCTCCAGCTCCTTCGCCGGGGGCGCCCCTTCCGAGGCGAGCCACTGGTTGAGGACCTCCATCACCCGGCCCTTCAGCGGTCCGGCCTTGAAGACGCCGCCGTTGAAGAGCACCGCCGTGGGGTGCAGGAAGCCCTTGCCCGTGACGTCCACCGGCGAGTCCGCGCTGGCCGCCAGGGCCTGGGCCTGCCGGGTGAGGAACGCCGCCAGGTGCCGGGTCACCGCCGCGTCCTGCGCGTACGGCAGCGCCATCTGCGCCAGGCCCGTGCGCCGGGCGGTGCGCGGCAGGTCCGCCACCTGCGTCACCGGGAAGAAGCCGTCCGTGAGGACGCGGTCCAGCTCCTCGCGCGTCAGCTCCGTGCGCAGCGTGCCGCCGATGAGCGACGAGCCCCGGCCCGGAATCGCGATGGGCACCCGCTCCAGCGAGGCGTCCGCGTACAGCGCCTCCTTCGCGTGCCGGCACCCGTAGGTGAGGCCGTTGAACTGCCACGCGTCCAGCTTGCGCCCCTCCGCCGCCAGCCGCTGGTTGAGCGTGTGCGCCAGGGCGAGGTCCATGTTGTCGCCGCCCAGCAGGATGTGGTCGCCCACCGCCACGCGCAGCAGCTCCAGGTCCCCCTCGCGGTCCTTCACGGTGATGACGGAGAAGTCGGACGTGCCGCCGCCCACGTCCACCACGAGGATCACCTCCCCGGGCTGCACCTGCTTGCGGAAGTTCTCCCCCATCGCCTCCAGCCACGCGTACAGCGCGGCCTGCGGCTCCTCGAGCAGCGTGAGGTGCTCGATGCCCGCCGCCTTCGCGGCCTCCAGCGTCAGGTCGCGCGCCGCCGCGTCGAAGGACGCCGGGACGGTGACGATGACCTCCTGCCGCGACAGCGCGTTGCCGGACTCCTCCTGCGCGCGGGCGAAGGTGTGGTCCCACGCCTCCCTCAGGTGGCGCAGGTAGCGCGCGGACGCGTCCAGCGGCGACACGCGCTGCACCTCCGGCGGCGCCTGCCAGGGCAGCAGCGCCGAGCGCCGGTCCACGCCCGGGTGCGACAGCCAGCTCTTCGCGGAGGACACCAGCCGCGTGGGCACCTTCGCCCCGTGCGAGCGGGCGAAGTCCCCCACGATGACGCCCGGCTCCGCGCTCCACGGCAGCGCGAGGCTGCCCTCCGGGAACTCCTGCGCGCTGGGGAGGTAGAGGAAGGAGGGCAGCAGCGGACGCGCCTCCACGGTGCCGGGCGCCGTCACCTGCGGCACCGGCAGCATGGACTGCGAGGGGCCGCGCGGCTTGCCGTCCTCGAGGTTGAAGTAGGACACCGCGGAGTGCGTGGTGCCCAGGTCGATGCCGATTGCGTATCGGGCCATATCGGTCAGGAACCCCGGGGAGGGGCCTTGTGGTTCCTCGAAGGAAGGGGACTTCGGAGGATGCGCCGCCTGCTCACCAGGCGGGCATCAGGCCAGCTCGACCTCCGCCGGTGCCAGCACGCGCGGCTCCATGGCGGGGCTGACGGACGGGAACTTCACCTCCGTGGTCACCCAGCCGTGGTGCCGGAGCGTGCCGCCATAAGGAGGCTCCCCGGCGACGTTGCCGGTGAGCCGGATGCGCTGCGCGTCGAAGCCGGGGGGCACCGTCACCTTGTCGCCCTCGCCCTGCGGCAGCACCGGCTGGAGCGTGAGGTACTCGTGCACCACCTTGCGGCAGCCCTCGTGGACGATGCGGGCCGCCGCGCCCACGTCCGCGTCCGGGAAGGCCGCGACGTTCTCCTGCACGAAGTCCAGGAAGCGGCCCTCGCGCTGGAGCATGGCCAGCAGCGACAGGGCGCTGGCGTGCTCGCGCTCGGGGGGCAGGGGCGCTGGCGCGACGGGCGCCTCGACGGCGGGCGTCCTCACCGGCGGCGGGGCTGACGGCTCCCCGGACGGAAGCTCCTTGAGCTGGCCGGCGTCGTAGGCGCGGCTGGTCGGCAGCACGGCCTGCGCGAATTCGCGGGACACGAGGCAGCGCCAGAAGCACAGCCAGGCGAGCCAGAAGCGGGCGAAGAACGACAGGGAGGCGGACGGGTCGGTCATCGGCCCCGGATAACAAAGCCGGAAGCCTTTGCAATTCGCCAATGGCCTGAAATGCAAAGGGCCTCACGGTTTCCCGTGAGGCCCTTCGTGCTTCATGGTGGAGGTGGACGGGATCGAACCGACGACCTTCGCATTGCGAACGCGACGCTCTCCCAACTGAGCTACACCCCCATATGGGGACTGCTGGCTGCCTGCTGCGCCTCGCGGGCGTTGGGTCCCGCGAAGTGAGTGGGCTAGTACCGGAGCCCCACCCCGCTGTCAAGCCGCTCGTTTCCAGTACCAACCCTGCGATTGACGTGCCGCACTGTGGATGCCATAAAAACCGCCTTCCGGTACCGCATCCTTCCCGGCCATTCCGGGCCCCTTCTGGTTCATGTCCACCTCCCCATCGAAGACGTTGAGCCCCACCGAGCTCGCGAAGCTTGAGCATTCGTTCGCTTCCGACCCGTCGTCGGATGCGTACAAGCCCCTGGCGGAGGCGTACCTCGACCTGGGTCGTTTCATGGAAGCGATGGTCGTCTGCAAGAAGGGCGTCAAGGCGCACCCGACCGCGGCCGATCCCCGCCTCCTCCTCGCGCGCGTCTATGCGGCGCAGAACAAGGACAAGAAGGCGCTCGAAGAGGTCATGGGCGCGCTCCAGGTGCAGCCGGAGGACAAGGCCGCCCTGCGCATGGCGGGCGTGCTGCAGCTGAAGAACGGCGAGCCGGACGCCGGCCGCGCCAACCTGCTCAAGGCCTACCAGGCGGACCCGGGGGATCCGGAGACCGTCACGCTGCTCCAGCAGTACAAGGTGGAGATCCCCCGCCCCGCCGCGCCCGCGCCGGTGCTCGCGCCCGTGGCCGCGCCACCCCCGGCCGCCCCGGAGGCGCCCGCCGCGGCGACCGTCCCCGTGGCCGCCCCGCCCGCCGCTGCGCCTGCCGCGGGGCAGGCCGTGGGCCGCATCAGCGCTCCGTCGCAGCAGGCGGCCCGCACGGCGCGTCCCGCGGATTCCGCCGCGCGCCCCGCCCAGCGCCGTCCGCAGGTGGTGGTGGAGGAGGTCGAGGACGACGACGACGATGTCGCGCCTCGCCAGCGGAACGCGTCCAAGAGCAACAGCAGCAAGATGCTGTCGCTGATCCTGCTCATCCTCATCCCGCTGTTCGCGGGCGGATACGGCTGGTACTCGGCGCAGGCCAAGAAGCGCGGCCGCGAGCTCAAGAAGAACCTGGACGCCGCCACCGAGCAGCTCAAGCACGACTCGTTCGCCAGCTACAAGAAGGCGTGCGAGGCGGCGGACCTGGCGCTGGAGGTGGACCCGGACTCCACCGCGGCCCACGGCTACCTCGCCTACGCGTACGCCATCCGCTGGGGTGAGCACGGCGGCGGCGACGACGCGCGCCGGCAGGCGGAGGAGCACCTGGCGGCGGCCCAGAAGGGCAAGGAGCTGTCCAGCCACCTCATCGCGGCGCAGGCGCTGATCAAGACCTACGGCGGAGACGGCAAGGGCGCCCTGGCCTCGCTGGAGACGCAGGTCAAGGAGCTCAACGACCAGAACAAGGCGTCCTCGCTCCTGTACCTCACGCTGGGCCTCATCCAGATGAACGCGGGAGACCTGGAGCGCGCGCGGGACAGCCTGGAGCGCGCGCAGGCGCTGGCGCCGGATGATCCGCGCGTCTACGCGGGCCTGGGCGCGGTGTACCGCCGGCTGGGCCAGGACAACACCGCCTGGAAGAACTACGACTTCGCCCTGCGCTACGAGAAGGACCACCCAGAGTCGCTGCTGGGCCGCTCGCTGCTGATGCTGGAGCAGGACGAGCCGAACTACGCGGTGGCCAGCCGGGACATCAAGAAGCTGCTGGAGGCGGAGCCGCCGCCCAGCCCCCGCCAGCTCGCCACCGCGCAGCTCGCGCGCTCGCTGCTCATCGCCCGCGTGGCCCTGGACATGCCCTCGCTCAAGCCGGACGTGCAGCAGAAGCTGTCCGAGGCCACGGGCGTGCCGGCGGATCCGGCCAAGGCGAAGCAGGAGGTGACCAAGGCGGAGGAGACCGGCTTCGCGCTGGACAAGCAGAACCCGGAGCTCAACCTCATCAAGGGCCGCCGCCTGCTGGCGGAGGGCAACTTCGACGCGGCCGCGGAGGAGATCCGCAAGGCCATCCGCGTGGACGGCAGCCGCGCGCAGTTCCACGTCGAGCTGGCCAAGGCGCTCATGGGCAAGCCGGGCGGTGAGAAGGAGGCCGCCGAGGCGCTCGTCACCGCGCTCAAGACCATGGGCGACAGCCCGAAGCTGGTGGTGATGCTGGGCAACGCCTACCGCCGCCAGAACAAGCTGGAGGACGCGCTCGCGCAGTACCAGCGCGCGGTGAAGGACCCCAAGGCGAAGAACCCGGAGGCCCGGCTCGCCATGGGCGGCATCTACCGGGAGCGCTCGGAGTGGGACAAGGCGAAGGAGCAGCTGGAGAAGGCCAGCCAGGAGTTCTTCGGCCAGCCCGACCGCGTCGCCCTGGCGCTCACGGAGCTGGGCCGCGTCTACCAGGGCAAGGGCGACACGGCGAAGGCGGACGAGACCTACCAGCGCGCGCTGCAGGCCGACGAGAACTACTCGCCGGCGTACTACTTCTACGCGTCGCTGCTCTCCAAGGACCCCAAGCAGTCGGGCAAGGTGAAGACGCTGGCGCAGGAGTACGTGAAGCGCGAGCCCAAGGGCGAGTACCTGTCCGACGCGCAGCGGCTCGCGGGGAACTGACCTCCCGCCTCCCGCTGTCTCCCACACGCCGCGGCGCCCCCAGGGGCCTCGCGGCGTTCCGTTTTCGACGGGGGGCGACAAGGCAGGCTGATGTGGCGGGGCGCACCCGCCTTGCCACCCCTCCCGGGTGACGGTATGGGAGGGTCCACCCCACACCCCCTGACCGGTAGCGACCGCGGTCCGGGGCCACCTGCTGGAGTCCGCTTGAGCGCGCGTGCCCTGTCCCTGTCGTCCACCGCGTCCGACCTGATCTCCCTCACCAAGCCGAGGCTGTCGTCGCTGGTGCTCATCACCGCGGCGGGGGGCATGTTCCTGGCGCCGGGGCACTTCACGCCGGTGCGGATGCTGGTGACGCTCCTGGCGACGGCGGGGACGGTGGGCGCGGCGAACGCGTTCAACTGCTACCTGGAGCGGCACAGCGACCAGTTCATGGCGCGCACCCGCAACCGGCCGCTGCCCGCCGGGCGCATGGACCCGAGCACGGCGCTGTGGTTCGGCCTGTCGCTGGCGGCGGTGTCGCTGCCCGCGCTGGTGCTGGGGGCCAACCTGCTCACGGGCGTGCTGGGGCTCATCGCGCTGCTCAGCTACGTGCTGGCCTACACGCCGCTCAAGGCCCGCACGTCCGCGGCGATGCTAGTGGGCGCCGTCCCCGGCGCGCTGCCTCCGCTGATGGGCTGGACGGCGGTGACGGACCAGGTGGACGCGGGCGGCTTCGCGCTGTTCGCCATCATGTTCCTCTGGCAGATGCCGCACTTCATCGCCATCGCGCTGTTCCGCAAGGACGAGTACGCGGCGGCCGGGCTCAAGTCCGTGCCGCTGGAGCGCGGGGACGAGTCCAGCCGCGCGCAGGTGGTGCTCTACCTGGTGGCGCTGGTGCCCATGACGCTGCTGCCGTTCCAGCTGCACATCGCCGGCACCTGGTACCTGGCGGCGGCGGTGGTGCTGGGGCTGGGCTTCCTGGCCCTGGGGGCGTGGGGCTTCTTCAAGCACCTGGGAAAGCCCTGGGCGCGCCAGACGTTCCTGTATTCGCTCGTGTATCTCACCGGCCTGTTCGCCGTGATGGTGCTGGACCGCATCCCCCGCGGCTAGGCCCCTCGCGCGGCGTCCGGGCGCGAGGCCGCCTTTCCGCATGCCTGACACCTCCGTTCCGACCCCGCCCCCGCCGCTGCTCCGCCTGGAGGGGCTCACGCGCCGCTTCGGCGGGCGCACCGCCGTGGACGGGCTGTCGCTGTCCGTGCAGCCGGGAGAGATCCTGGGCCTCCTGGGACCCAACGGCGCCGGCAAGTCCACCACCTTCCAGCTCCTCGCAGGGCTGCTCGCGCCGGACGCGGGGCAGGTGCGCTTCGCCGGCAAGGCGCTCTCCCTGAGCGACCCGGCGCTGCGGCGCCAGATGGGCATCATCTTCCAGAAGAGCAGCCTGGACGACCTGCTCACGGCCCGGGAGAACCTGCTCCTGGGGGCGCGGCTGTACGGGCTCACGGGCGCGGACGCGAAGGCGCGCGTGGAGACGATGCTGTCGCTCATCGGCCTCCTGGACCGGGGCGACGAGAAGGTGGGCACCTGGTCCGGTGGCATGCGCCGGCGGCTGGAGCTGGCGCGCGCCCTGGTGCACCAGCCGCGCGTGGTGCTGATGGACGAGCCCACGCAGGGCCTGGACGAGGCGGCCTTCCGCACCTTCTGGACGCACCTCAAGCGCCTGCGCGACGCGCAGGGCGTGACCGTGCTGCTCACCACGCACCGGGCGGATGAGGCGGAGGGGTGCGACCGGCTGGCGGTGCTGGACGCCGGGAGGCTGGTGGCGTGTGACACGCCCGGGGCGCTCGCCTCGCGCATGGGCGGCGACATCCTGACGCTGGAGGGCCCTGAGCCGGAGGCGCTGGCCGCGCAGGTGACGGAGCGGCTGGGGCTCGCGGCGAAGGTGGTGGAGGGGCGGGTGCAGGTGGAGGCTTCACAGGGACATGCGCTGGTGCCGCGGCTGGTGGAGGCCTTCCCCTCGGGACGGTTCGCCTCCGTGTCGCTGCGCCGGCCCACGCTGGCGGACGTGTTCCTCCAGCTCACCGGGAAGGCCCTGGGGGCGGACGCCCCCTCGCCCACGCCCGCGCCGAGGAAACGCCGATGAGCGCCGACCTTTCCGTTCCGTCCTCCTCCCTGGACGCGCCCGCCGCCCCGGCCCACCGCCGGGAGCCGGGGACGCTCGCGCTCCAGTGGGCCACCGTGTGGGTGCTGCTCTCGCGCGACGTGGTGCGCTTCTTCCGGCAGCCCAGCCGGGTGGTTGGCGCGCTGGCGCAGCCCATCCTGTTCTGGTTCGTCATCGGCTCGGGCTTCGCGGGGTCGTTCCGCGTGGAGGGCGCGCAGGGGCTGGGCTACCAGCAGTTCTTCTTCCCGGGCGTCGTCACCATGGTGGTGCTCTTCAGCGCCATCTTCGCGACCATCACCGTCATCGAGGACCGCAAGGAGGGCTTCCTCCAGGCGGTGCTGGCGGGGCCGGGGTCCCGGCTGGCGGTGGTGCTGGGCAAGGCGCTGGGCTCGTCTTCCATCGCGCTGATGCAGGCGTCGCTGTTCCTGCTCTTCGCGCCGCTGGCCGGCGTGGACGTGAAGGCGGTGGACTACCCGCTGCTCGCCGCGGTGATGGTGCTGTCGGCGCTGGCGCTCACCGGCATGGGCATGGCCCTGGCGTGGTGGGTGAAGTCGAGCGCGGGCTACCACGCGGTGATGAGCCTGGTGATGCTGCCCATGTGGGTGCTCTCCGGGGCCATGTTCCCGGTGAAGGGCGCGGGGCCGGTGCTGTCGTGGGTGATGACGCTCAACCCGATGCGCTTCTTCGTCGAGGGCGTGCGCCGCGCGCTGTACGGGGCGCAGGCGTCGCTGGCGGTGGGCTCGCAGGGCGGGGCGACGGTGGGGTGGGAGGTGCCCGCGCTGCTGGCGTTCGCGGCGGTGTTCGTGGGGTTGGCCGCGTTCAGCGTGAGCCGCCGCGAGTAGCCGCTCGCCGCGGGTCGGTGGACTTGCCCGGTGCCTTCCACTACGACGGCGGGCACCGCATCACGGAAGAACACTCCAGAGGAGACCGCGTCATGAAGCTGCGTCTTTTGGGCCTGTCGATGGTCGGTGTCGCGGGGCTCCTGGCCCTGCCCGCGTGCAAGAAGGAGGAGGCGCCCACGCCCTCCACGGAGACGCCCGCCGCGCGTCCGTCCGCTCCCGCGCAGGAGGCCGTGCCTCCGGCTCCCACGGCGGGGACGGGGGAGGCGGCGGCTCCGGCGCCCGCGGGCAACGGCGTGGTGAAGGGCACGGTGTCGTTCACCGGGACGCCGCCGGAGATGGCGGACCTAGCGCCCAGCGCGGACCCGGCGTGCGACGGGCGGCCGGAGAAGGAGCAGTCCGTGCTGGTGAAGGACGGCAAGCTCCAGAACGTCCTGGTGCGTGTGAAGGGCCCGGTCGCGGGCGCGCCCGCGGCGCCGCCGGCCACGCCCGTGGTGGTGGACCAGTCCAAGTGCACCTACGTGCCGCGCGTGCAGGGCGCGGTGGCGGGCCAGCAGGTGGTGTTCAAGAACAGCGACGGCACGCTGCACAACGTGCGCGGCGTGGTGGGCACGCGGCCGGTGTTCAACGTGGCGCAGCCGCCCTCGGGCGCGCCGGTGCAGAAGCCGCTCCCGTCGGACGCGGAGGTGCTGCGCCTCAAGTGCGACGTGCACCCGTGGATGGCGGCCTACGTGGTGAGCAACCCCAACCCGTACTTCGCCACCACCGGCGCGGACGGCGCCTTCACGCTGACCGGCCTGCCCGCGGGCACGTACACGCTGGAGGCGTGGCACGAGACGCTGGGCACCAAGACGGCCGAGGTCACCGTGAAGGACGGCGCGCCCGCGGAGGCGACGTTCACCTTCGCCGCGACGGACGCGCAGGCGAAGCAGTAGCCGGGAGAGGGGAGGGGGCTGCTCGCGGCCCCTTCACCCCTGCGGGCTCGACGGCGGTCCGGCCCTGCGCACCGTGAAGCCCACGCGCGCGCCGCCGCCGGGCCGGTTCGCCGCGAAGGCCTCGCCGCCGTGGGCCCGGGCGATGCGCTGCACCAGCGCGAGCCCCAGCCCCAGCGAGCCGGCCTCGCGCGCCTCGCCGCCCCGGTCCTTCCGGTAGAACGGCTGGAAGATGCGCGTCTCCTCGCCGGGCAGGAGCCCCGGGCCCCGGTCCTCCACGCTGAAGGCCAGGTGCTCCTTCCCGTGCTCCTGGATGCGCAGCGCCTCCACGCCCACGCCGTGCTTGCGCGCGTTGTCGAGCAGGTTCACCAGCGCCCGGCCCAGCAGCGTCGCGTCCGCCATCAGCGCCACGTCGTCCGTCTCCGGCTGGAGCAGCGTCGCGGACAGCCCCACGCGCTCCAGCGCCTGCGCCGCCAGCACGCCCGCCTCCAGCGCCTTGGGCGTGAGCTGCCCGAAGTCCAGGCGGGAGCTGGCGAGCAGCTCGCCCACCAGCGCGTCCAGCTCCACCACCTCGCGGTCCACCTGGTCCAGCGTGCGCGGGTTGCCGCCGCCGTCGCGCAGGAGCTCCGTCAGCACCCGCAGCCGGGCCAGCGGCGTGCGCAGCTCATGGGATACGGCCGCCAGCAGCTCGCGTTGGTCCGCCAGCTGCTTCTCGATGCGCGCCGCCATGTCGTTGAAGGACTCGGCGAGCACGGCGAACTCGCCGGTGAGGTGGCGGTCCAGGCTCGCCCGCGCGCTCAAGCGGCCCTCGCCCAGCTCCTGCGTGGCCTTCACCAGCGTGTCCACCGGCCTCGCCAGCCGGAACGAGATGCCGCCCGCCGCCGTCCACAGCACCAGCACCGCGATGCCCAGCGGCAGCACGGCGCGCCAGGGGCTTCGCGAGCGGGTCTGCAGGTAGCACGCGAGCAGCGTCCCCAGCTGCGCGTCCCGCCGCATCACCGGGATGGCCGCGTCCGGCTTCGCGCACGGGTGGCCTGCTCGGGCCACCACCGCGCCGGACAGGTCCGTCAGCTCGACGTCCACGTCCAGGTCGTCGGAGATGCTCCGCAGCAGGGCGTCGCGCGCGGCGGGCGCGTCCCACACCTCCGCGAAGCGGTGCCCCACGAACGCGCGGATGCGCTCCGTCTCCTGCCGCCAGCTGTTGCCGCCGGCCAGGTTCATCACCCAGGACACCACGAACACCGTCACCAGGATGGTGAGCCCGAACATGACGAACAGCCGCCGCCGCAGCCGCTCCTGCACATAGGAGCCCAGCCGGCCCAGGTGGAACATGCGCCGGTGGCGGGCCTGGGCGTGGCGGCCGAACCTCCGGTGCAGCTCCGGCCCGCAGGCCTCCCTGTCGGGATGCCAGTGGTGGTGCCTCCAGCCCATCAGGCGCCTTCCTTGGCGAAGACGTAGCCCACGCCGCGCACCGTCTTGATGAGGCGCGCGCCCTCGTCCCCCAGCTTCTGGCGCAGGTGGGAGATGTGCACGTCCACCGTGCGCTCGCTCACCACCGTGTCGTTGCGGCCCGCCTCGCCCAGCAGGGCGTCGCGCGGAATCACCCGGCCCGCGCGCCGCACCAGCGCGAGCAGCAGGTCGAACTCCAGGCCCGTCAGCTCCACGACCCTCCCCTCCACCTTCACCTCGCGCCCGGACACGTCGATGGAGACGCCGCTGGACTCGAGCCGGTCCGCCACCGCCGCCGGCTGCGCCCGCCGCAGCACCGCGCGCAGGCGGGCGAGCAGCTCGCGCGGGCCGAAGGGCTTGGGCAGGTAGTCGTCCGCGCCCAGCTCCAGGCCCACCACCCGGTCCGTCTCGTCGCCCTTGGCGGTGAGCATCAGCACGGGGATGCGGCTCCTGGCCCGGATGCGCTTGCACACCTCCAGGCCGTCCATGCCCGGCATCATCACGTCCAGGAGCACGGCGTCGTAGGTGCTCGCCTCCAGCGCCGCCAGCCCGCGGCCTCCATCCGGCGCGTGGCTGACGGTGATGCCGTTCTGCCCGAGGTACTCCGCGAGCAGCTCGAACATCCGGGTGTCGTCATCGATGAGCAGGACGCGGGTGGGCATGGGCGGACGTGAATCCTAACGCGCTCCCGGTGCGTCGGCGGGGGCCGCGGTGTCCTGGGGCCTGGGCGCGTGCCAGTCCCAGTACGGCGGCATCCCGTTGCGGTAGGCGGGGCCCCCCCAGTCGCCCCGGTGGCAGTGGGCGCGGTGGTGGCGGGCGAGGCTCGCGAAGCCGGAGGCATAGCCTCCGATGGCACCCGCGGCGAGGAGGACGACGAGCAGGCGGTGTCTCATGGGAAGTCTCCAGGAAGGGGGCAGGGGGTTCAGATGAAGGACGCGGGGCGGTCATCGTTGTGGGGGCGGCCACCCCAGCGGCCGTACCCACCGCAGTGCCGGCCATGCCAGCCCCGGCCCTCGCCGCGCCAGCCGTAGCCCCAGCCGTGCTCGATGATGTCCGCGAGCTCGCGGCGCTGGTTGGGCTCCAGCGCCTCGTGCACCTGGGACAGGGCGTCCTGTACGGCGTTGCGCAGCGTCTCCAGCGCCACGTCGTGGCGGCTGAACAGCTCGCGCAGCATGGCGCCGTCGAAGTGCTCGCCGCGCAGCGAGCCCGCGAGCGACGTGCGGCTGGGGCCCCACTGGTCCTTCACCTTGGCGAAGGCCTCGCGGACGTTCTCCACGGCCTTCACGATGACCTTCTCCTGGCCGGGAGACGTCTCCAGCCGCTCGAAGAGCCAGCGCAGCCGGGGGCGCATGCCCCAGCGGCCCCCCCGGCCGTGGGGGGGGGAGCCGTAGCGGCCCCGACGCAGGGTGGCGAAGAGACCGGCGAGGCAGGCGGTACCGAAGAAGAATCCGAACATGGTCTTGGCTCCAGGAGGCAGGCGGGCACCGCACCGGCGGGCCCGCGTCGTTTCTGACGGAGCGCAAGGTAGAGGGCGGGTGTGAAGCCCACGCCCGGCGGCGGTGAAGAAGTGTGAAGGGCCGGGGAGGGGTGTCCGGAATGCCCGGTGGGGCATGGGATGTTCAATCGCCGGGCCTCGTCCGGGTCCGCTGTGTCGGATGAAGGACGGCTTCCTGCTGGATTCCGCCCGCGATGGTGGTGTTCGGGCGGGAAGTGGGTAGAGTGCCCGGAATGCCGGGGCGATGTGCGTTCCGGCATGGGTGACAGGCGTGAGCCGGTCACCCGCACAGAGCAGAGAAAGAGAAGAGACTCACAATGGCATCTGGTACCGTGAAGTGGTTCAACGACGCGAAGGGCTTCGGTTTCATCGCGCAGGACAATGGCGAGGACGTTTTCTGCCATCACACTGCCATCAACATGGATGGCTTCCGCACCCTGGCCGAGGGCCAGAAGGTGGAGTTCGAAGTCACCCGCGGCCCCAAGGGCCTTCAGGCGCAGAACGTCCGCGCGGCCTGAGCGAGCTGGACCTGCGACTCACCCCCTGAGGTGAGTCCTCGAAGCCCAGTCTCCCCACGGAGGCTGGGCTTTCGTCTTTCTGGACGCAGGGCGGGCGAGCGGCCTGCGCGACGCGGTCCGCCACCGCCGGGGGCCTTGCCTACCTTCTCCCGAGGAGGAGCGCGGCGCCTCACGCCGCCCCCAGGAGAGGCGAACATGGGCGACACCAGTGTGAAGAAGGTCGAGAGCCGCCATTCCCCCAAGGGGGAGATGGGCCAGAAGTACCTCGCATCCGGCGTCCGGGTGGCCATGCGGCTGTGGGAGGACGAGCCGCCCGCCGAGGCCAAGCCCGCCAGCACCCGCGACTACGAGACCGTGGGCTTCGTGCTCAAGGGCCGCGCGGAGCTGCACCTGGAGGGGCAGGTCATCCTGCTGAACCCGGGGGACTCCTGGCTCGTGCCGCGAGGGGCCAGCCACACGTACAAGGTCCTGGAGACCTTCTCCGCCGTGGAGGCGACGAGCCCCGTGTCCTCCGTGCACGGCCGCGACGAGCACGAGGCCACGAAGGGCGCCAAGGCCTGACGGCCAGGGGGCGCTCGGGGACCGGCCCTCGGAGCTGCGTCCGGGGGCGGTCCTCGGCCAATGCGGATGCCCAGCGCGGGACCTTCGCCCCAGAAGACAAAGACAGCGCGGCGAGGAAGAAGTTGAAGGGCGTGTTCGCCGCTTCAGCGCTGGGGCGCGCTGCTCGAACCCGTCTCCGCGCTCGCGACGTGGGCGCAGCAGCACCGGCCGGAGAGGGAACGCGCCCGCGAGGCCTTCGAACGCGCCGCCAGGACGCAGTGAATGATATGGGTATGGGATG
The DNA here is from genome assembly GCF_041903675.1 of Corallococcus sp. RDP092CA. NCBI lineage: Bacteria > Pseudomonadati > Myxococcota > Myxococcia > Myxococcales > Myxococcaceae > Corallococcus > Corallococcus sp. RDP092CA. The sequence goes on from NZ_JAYESI010000008.1 coordinate 153,116, forward strand.
GATGCAGTGCCCGCCGCTTCTTGTCCCAGACATCCCGATACGCTCGCGGAAGAGACCTGCTCCCGGTGCGGAACCTTCACCTGTGCCCTGTGTCGCAAAGGCGCCGGGGGGCGCGGGTTGTGCCCCGCCTGCCATGCGTTGAGCCGGAGCGAGAAGCCCTCCGGGCGGGCGGTGCTGGCCCTGGTGCTTGCCACCGTGGGCTTCTGCGGCTTCATTCCTGGCATCGCCGGGCTGGTGCTGGGACAGCAGGAGCTCAATGCCATCGAGGCGGGCCAGGCGCCCCTGTCCGGGCGCGAGCCGGCGGTGATCGCACGCAACGTGGGGTGGTTCCACGTGGTGATGCTCTTTCTTCTCTGGCTGGCGCTGTACAACCACTTCTTCTGAGCTGGCGTGGGAGTTCGTCGATGGGTGCGATGAGGCTGGCGTTGGAAGAGGGCGGGCCCTTGAGCCTGAAGTTGCAGTGGCGCGCCGACTACCGGGACCTGGAGGTCGAGCTGGAGGGCCAGCGGGTGGGCTCGGTGGAAGACCCCCTCCAGTTGGAACAGGGCGTGGAGTTCAAGCTCCCGGACGCAAGCGCGCTGCACGTCCAGCTCGTCCATGTCATGACGCCGGAGCTGCGGGTGCTGCGCAACGGCGTGCCCCTGCCCGACACCGCGACGGATCCCATCCGGCGGGTGCGGACCGGCACGCTCATGCTTTACGGCCTGGCGTCCTTCATCACGGCGTCCGCGATGGTGTCGTTTGTCATTGCGCGCAACCCGGTGAAGCAGCTTCGCGTGGTTGTGTTCAACCTCCTCTTCGGAGGTGTCCTGGCCGCGCTGGGCTTCTTCATGTTCAAGCGCTCCCGCGCGGCGCCGCTGGTGGCCATTCTCATCTATTCCGTCGACAGCCTCTTCGGGGTGTACGCGACAGTGATGTCGCCGCGATCGTCAGGGCTGTCCGTCCTCTGGGGGCTGGCCTTCCGCGCCATTGTCTTCGGGGGGCTCATCCGGGGCTTTCTGGGCGCGAGCGAGCTGGCCCGGCGCGAGAAGCTGGGCCTGGGCGCCGTGCCACCCGCCGTGGGCCCGGTGGCTGCCTCTCCGGCAACGAGCGCTTCTCTTCAAACGGGGACCGGCCCAGGATGACGGGAGGATGCCTCCCCGTGCCGCCCGTCCCCCCCGCTGTTCGCGCTGCAACCTGGCGAAGCACCTGTGCCTGTGCGCGGAGGTCCCCCGGGTGGAGACCCGGACCCGGTTCGTCTTCCTCCAGCACGTGATGGAGGTCTCGAAGCGGAGCAACACGGGGGGCGTGGCCGCGCACGCGCTCGCGAACTCGCGGCTGCTCATCCACGGCTCGATGGCGGGGACCTTCGACATGGAGGTCCTCACCGAGCCGGGGACGTGGTTGCTGTTCCCGGACGGGGCCCCCGCGCCCCCGGACGCGCCCCCGCCCAGGCAGGTGGTGGTGCTGGACGCGAACTGGTCGCAGGCGCGGAGGATGACCCAGCGGCTCCCCGAGCTGCGCGCGCTCCCCCGGCTGGTGCTGCCCCCGCCCGAGCCCGGGCTGCTCCGGCTTCGCGAGCCCTCGCACCCCGCCGGCATGTCCACCCTGGACGCTGTCGCCCGAGCGGTGGCCTTGCTGGAAGGGCCCGACGTGGCGGCACCGCTGGCGCGGCTGGCCGCGCTCCGGGTCCAGCGCATCGCCGACTGCGGGACGCTGAGCTGAGGCCCGGGAGGCGAAGGCACCCATGGCATACCGGCTGATCATCTTCGACTTCGACGGGACGCTCGCGGACAGCGCGGGCTGGATGCGCGGCGTCTTCAACGACGTGGCCCGCCGCTACGGCTTCCGCGGCGTCAGCGCGGAGGAGCTGGAAGCGCTGCGCGGCCAGGACACCCGGGCCCTCATCGCGACGCTGGGCGTGCCCAGGTGGAAGCTGCCCTTCATCGCCGCGCACGTGCGCAAGCTCGCGGCGCGCGACGCGCACCGCATCCCGCTCTTCCCGGGCGTGGAGGCGATGCTGGAGCGGTTGCAGGCGCTGGGCATCACCCTGGCCGTGGTGAGCTCCAACGCGGAGGCGAACATCCGGCGCGTGCTCGGGCCGGTGGGCTCCGCGCGCATCCGCCACTACGCCTGTGGCGCGGGCCTCTTCAGCAAGCGCGCGAAGTTCCGGAAGGTGTTGAAGGCCGCCGGCGTGCGCCCCCACGAGGTCCTCTCCGTGGGCGACGAGGTGCGCGACATCGAGGCCGCGGCGGCCGAGGGCATCGCCACCGCAGCGGTGACGTGGGGCTACGCGACGGAGGCGCTGCTGCGCTCGCGCGCGCCCACGGTCGTCTTCACCCACCTCGACGAGCTGCTGCGAACCGTCGCGGCGTAGGCGCGCTCAGCGCGTGGTGTTGCGCAGGTACTGCGCGTAGAAGCGGATGGCGGCGGCGTGCTCCTCGACGGAGAGCCGCTCGTCGCGGCCGTGCATCCGCGTGAGGTCCTCCCGGTTCATCCGCACCGGCACGAAGCGGTAGACGCTGTCGCTCAGCGGATGGAAGTAGCGGGCGTCGGTGGCGGCCACGGTGAGGAAGGGCGCCACCAGCACGTCCGGGAAGACCTGCCGGATGCTGCGCTGCAGCTGATGCCAGCCCTCCGTGTCCAGGCGCGACACCGGCGAGGCCTCATCGCCCTCGACGACCAGCTCCACGCGCTCGTCCTCCACCACCTTGCGCACGTGGCTCCGCACGTCCTCCAGGCTGTCGCCCGGCAGGAGGCGGACGTTGAGCACCGCGCGCGCCTTCGCGGGCAGCACGTTGGGCTTGGGGCTGCCCTCGAGCATGGTGGCCGCGAGGGTGGTGCGGATGCTGGCGTTCGTGGAGGGCGACGCGGCCATCTGCCGCTCGATGAGGGGTGCGAAGAGCCAGGTGTTGGCGAAGAGCAGGCGCATGCCGAAGCCCATCTCCGGCCCCACGTACTCGAAGAGGGCCCGCGTCCCGCCGCGCAGCTCGGGCGGGAAGGGGTTCTGCTCCAGCCGCACGAGCGCCTGGGCCAGGGTGTTCGCGGCCGTCTGCCGGGGCGGCATGGACGCGTGCCCGCCCTCGCTCCGCACCGTCAGCTCCACGCGTCCGGAGCCCTTCTCCGCCACGCCCACCAGCGCCACCGGCGCGGCCACGCCGGGCACCAGCCCCACGCCGATGGGGCCTCCCTCGTCCAGCACCGAAGCCAGGCGCACGCCCCGCTCGCGCAGCAGCGCCGCCACGCGCGCGGCACCGTCCTGCCCGCCCACCTCCTCGTCCGCGCCGAAGGCGAGCATCACCGTGCGGCGGGGTTGGTGGCCCTCGGCGAGCAGGCCCTCCACGGCTTCGAGGATGGCCAGCACGCTGCCCTTGTCGTCCAGCGTCCCGCGCCCGTACACGTAGCCCTCCGCCACGGCGCCGTCGAAGGGCGGGTGGCTCCAGGTGGCCTCCGCCTCCGCGGGCACCACGTCCAGGTGGCCCATCAGCAGCACGGGCGCGAGGTCGGGCTCCGAGCCCTTCCAGGTGTAGAGGTGCGAATGCGCGCCCACGGCCTCGTGCGTGAGCCGCGCGTGCACGCGGGGGAACTGCGCGACGAGCTGGTCATGCAGCGCCTGGAAGGCCGCGTCGTCCGCACCCAGGCCGTCGGACGCGGCGAGGGTCCTGTGCCGCAGCGCCTCGGCGAGGCGGCCCGCGGCCGCGGCGGCATCCACCGGGAAGGGGTCCGCGGGCTCGGCGGAGACCTGTCGTGAACCGAAGCGCAGCGTGCGGGCGACGAGGCCGCCCGCGAGCAGCAGGACGAGTGTCAGCAGGACGAGGAGGGTGCGCTTCATGGGTGGAGGAGTCCCGGAGTGGAGTCCGCCGAGCGTAGCAGTTGGCGCGACATGCAACTTCCACCGCGGCACCCGGGCACCGCGCCGCCAGGATTCCAACAACCAGGTGCTCCCGGCGGGCGGCTCCAGCTCAAGGGCGGGAGGGCTACCCTGCAACGGGAAAGCCAGTCATGAAATACACTCAAGACGACACAGGTGGTGCGGCGCCGTCTCGTCTGGATCCGCTCCGCTGGCGGGGAGCCTCGCGCGCGGCATGCTCCTGCTGCTCCTGGGCGCGGTGTTGCTGACCGTGGGGCAGCTCCTCGCGGCGCCGTCCTTCTGGACGTTCGTCATGCCCATCTGGGTCATCGCGATCGGAATCGTGTTCGCCGCGTCCGTCACCGCCAATGGCGCGCTCCAGGCCTTTGACGCCGTGGCGGGAGCGGCGGTCGCGCTCTCCTTCTGCATCCAGAGCCTCGTCGTCGGCGTCCTGGGGACCTCGATGGTCGTCCTGCTGGACGGTGACACCGCGTGGCCCCTGGTGGGCTATGCGTAGCTCATGGCCGGGGTGACGTTGAGCGGCCTGGCGTACCGGGCTGCTCGCGGGGCGCCACCGAGGCTCTTCCTCGCGTAGCGGTCAGGAGGGGGGCGGCTTGCGGTCCCAGGGCGTGGATGGTGAATTCACGCCCCTTCCGATGAGCACGCATCTTCAGGCCGCCCAGCCCTCTGACCCCTTCCGGACGAAGCTCGATGGCCTGCTTGTCGCGGCGCTCGTGGTGTGGGGGCTCGCGCAGCTCGCGCCGCACCTGGCCCATCCCGCCATCTACAACTGGGACGAGGCGATGCATCAGGCCGCCGCGCGCGGCACGCACGACACGTTCTTCACGCCGCACATCTACAAGGATCCGCTCTACCCGAGCGACATCCGGCACTGGTGGGCCGCGCACATCTGGATGCACAAGCCCACGGGCCCCTTCTGGTTCGGGGCGCTGATGATGTACGTCGTGGGCGTGACGCCGCTCGCGCTGCGGCTGGCCTCGCTCCTGGGCCACCTGGCCGCGGGGGCCGCCATCTACCTCATCGCGCCGCGGCCCGCGGGCCGGACGGCAGGCTGTCGGGCTGCAACGCCGTGGCGGTGGCGCTGCTCTTTCACGCCACCCGGGAGGACTCGTGGCGGTGGGGGCTCGCGGCGGGGGCGGTGGTGGGGCTGGGCTTCCTCTGCAAGACGGGGCTCGCGCTGACGCCGCTGGGCGTGGGCGCGACGCTGTGGGCCCTGAGCCGGCTGCGCTTCTGTCCGGGCCCGCGGCTGCGCACGGTGGTGGCCATGGGGGCCGCGGCCTTCGTGGTGGCCGCGCCGTGGAGCCTCTACTCCGCGTGGCGCTGGCCGGAGCTGCACGACCTGGAGTCGCGCGTCACGCGCGCGCACCTCTTCCAGGATCCGACGGTGGACGTGGGGCCCTGGCGCCGCCCGCTGGACGCCGTCCTCAACGAGGTCAACCGCACCAGCCTCCAGCCCCTCCCGAACGTGGTGCCCCTGGTCGCGTTCTGCTGGCTGCTGGTGCGCGCCGTGCGCAAGCGGGAGCTGGAGACGGTGGGGCTCGCGCTGTGGGTGGGGGCGACGTGGCTCGTCCTGTCGCTGGGCACGGTGAAGGTCCCGGCCATCGCGTGGGGGGCCGTGCCCGCGGTGCTCGCCGCGCTGGCCATCGCGGGCTCGGATGCGCGGCGCCATCCCGCGCTCGCGGCCCTGCTGCTGGCGGGGCTCGCCACGCCGCTGGCCATCGAGCACCTGCCCGCCCTGACCCGGCTGCGCGAGTCGCTTCCCACGTCGTGGGCGCAGACGCGGACCCTCCCGGGGCTCGCCGAGGGGTTGGCGCTCGCCGTCTCCGCGGCGCTGCTGACGGCGGTGGTGTTCCGGCTGGCGCGCAGGCCCGAGTGGATGACCGTGAGGCTGGGCCTCGCGGCGTCGGCGGTGCTCGGCTGGCACCTGGCCATCACGCTGCCGGTGGAGAAGGCGCGCTACCAGGCCGAGCACCTCGACGAGCTGTACGTCAGCTATTCGCGCGAGGTGGGGCGGGCGCTGGCCCGGAACACGCCGAAGCGCAGCGTCATCTTCGCCGCGCTGGACAGGGATCCACCGCTCAACTTCGAGAACCTGAACCTCATGTTCTGGAGCGGGCGCATGGCGTACCGACGGGCGCCGGACGTGGCCCTCGCGCATGAGCGTGGGTATCACCCGTATCTCGTCTCACCGCTCGCGGAGCCGTATGCCCCCGTCCCCGGCGTGCCGCCGCAGGCCGCGCTGCGGGCCTATGACCTGGAGGCGCCGCTGCCCCAGCCCGCGCCGCTGCCCGACGGCATCACGCAGCTGTCCGCGCGGCAGGCGAACCTGGAGGTGCTCGGGTTCGCGTCGCGCGGCGTGGGCCAGGACCTTGAGCGCTACGCCTTCTATGTCCGGGCGCTCGGTCCGCCCCAGCCGCTGCGCGTCGCCTTCCACGGCCCCGACGGCATCGTGGAGCGGGTGCTGGAGCCGGGCGCGACGCTGCGCAGCCCCCAGGCCCTGAGGGGCGCGGCGTGGTTCATCCTGCCCGCGCTGGGCCCGCCCCGCGAGAAGGTGACGCAGCTGGAGTTCGGCACCGTGGGGCAGCGCGTGGCCGTGTCCCCGCCGGCTCCTTGAGTCGGCCGCCAGCGATTGCCGTGGCGGCCGGCTGCGCTCACCTCACGGCGTGACCGTGGGGAGGGTGTAGTAGACGATCAGCCGCGGCAAGCGGGCCGTGGTGTTCGAGTACTCGCGCGAGTCATAGACCGAGCGGCTCCCCGGAGAGTCGAGTCGGAGGGAGACCTGGCCCTCCATGGACAGCGCTTCCTGGATGATTGGCACCAGCAGCGGGCTCGCGTTGACGCCCGCCTGCGTGGTGTACGGCACGGGCTGGCTCGGGAACTGCCAGGAGCCGAGCTCGCAGCTGAAGACGGACGGCTTGGTGTTCCAGGTGAGGCCCGTCTCGCTCCACGCATTGTTGGGGACCCACCGCGTGTAGACATGGGTGTCCGCGCCGGGAGTGGCGTCTCCACCCGAGGACGTGGTCACCAGGACGACGGAGGCCACCTGGATGGTGGGCGGAAGGGCGGAGAGGTCGAAGCGCAGGAAGGTCTCCGCGTCGGCCCGGTCCACGGTCAGGGCCATGGACGAGCCCGCGTTCGCGTTCGAGGTGCTCATCCAGACGGACGCGTCCGCCACGGGGGAGAAGGACGCCGCCTCCAGGTGGGCGGTCACCCGCGGATCCGTGGGCTCGAAGTAGCTGACGACCAGCCGGGGCCGCTCACTGGCGACGCTGTACTCCCGCGAGCGATACACCGTGTGGTAGCCCGGCGACCGCAGGCGGAAGGAGATCCGCCCATCCGAGTCCAGGGCCTGCTGCACGGGCGCCTTCAGCCTCGCGTCGAAGTTGACGCCCAACTGCAAGGGCTTGGGCGTGCTGCTGGGGTTCCAGAGCCACCAGGAGCCCAGCCTGTCACCGGTCACCGCGGGCCGGTTGTTCCAGGTCATGCCTGTCTCGCTCCAGGTGTCGTCCGGCACCAGGTGCGCATAGACGCTGCCGTCACCGCCGGGGGAAGAGCCGTCGTAGGCCAGGGCCTGGAGCATGACCGAGGCGATGTGGGCGCCGGCCGGGATGCCGCTCAGGTTGAAGCGCAGGTAGGTCTCGGCCTTGCTGGAGTCGACGTACAGGTTCTGCGCGGTGCCGAAGTTGGTGCTCGGGTTGGCGGCCCGGACATACGTGTTCGCCTCCGGCTCCAGGATGATTTGCTTTGGCGTGGGCGTCGTGAGGAGCGGAGCGGGCCTGACATGTGTCGATGGGGCTGGCTCCCGCCGTGCTTCGCCGCCATCACAACCAGGGACGAGCCCCGCGATGAGCGGCGTGATGAGGAGGGAGCGCGGGGACTGCTTCCACGGGGATACAAGGTGCATGCAATGGCACTCGACGGTACGCGCGCCGGTCCTTTCCGGCGCGACGCGCAGGCCTTGAGCAACCCCCGCGCCAGGGCGGGAGCGGTGCCAGAACCTCAGTGGAGACAAGCGCTTGCGCGGCGGAGCGCCTCGCGGCGGCGCCCGCGTCGGGGAGGAACGTGCCAGAATCGGCACGCGCGCGAGCACGCCCAGCGGACGCGGGTGTCATGGGGCTCAGTTCACGGGGCAGCGCCTCCACGGCGGCCTTGAGGAAGCTACAGGCGCGCGCCTGGACGCACGGGCCGCCGTGCCCCGGGATGAAACCGGCGGACTTCGTCAGGCCGCGCGCGGCCGCGTGTATCTCCAGGCGAGGGGAATGAGCGCGCCCGCGATGGCGGCCTTGAGCAGACCTCCTGGGATGAAGGGAAGCGCGCCCTTCTGGAAGGCCGTGGTGAGGTCGAGCCCGGTCTTCACCTGGAGCCAGGACACCCCAATGGCCAGGACGAGGAGCTGGCCCGCGAGGAAGAGCGGGCCCGCCGTCCACCACCGCCGGTCGTAGCCGTGGCGCGCCGCGAGGCCCACGAGGAACGCGGCGGGGAGGAAGCCCACCAGGAAGCCACCGGTGGGCCCGATGAGCGCGCTCCAGCCGCTGGCCCCTTTCGCGAAGAAGGGCAGCCCCACCGCGCCCAGCAGGAGATAGGCGGCCTGTGCCGCCAGGCCCCGGCCCGGCCCGAGCGCCGCCGCCGTGAGGACGACCGCGAGCGTCTGTCCCGTGATGGGCACCGGCGACCGGGGCACCGAGACGGCGACCTGGGCGAGCAGCGCGGTGAGCAGCGCCGCGCCCAGGACGAGCGCAGCCTCCTGGGCGCGTGTCCGCGCGAGGTGGTCCGACAGGACGTGAGGAGAGGACGTCGGGGGGAGGGGAGCCACGGGCCGATGCTCGGCGAGGACGTAGGCAGGTGCAAGGACCGCGGACTCAAGGACGTGGCGTCATCCTGGCGACCAGCGCACGCAGGGCGGAGGCCACGGCGTCCGGGCGCTCGACGCAGTGGAAGTGCGCGGCGCCCTCCACCCATCGGTGGAGGAGGTGCGGCCCCTGGAATGCGGGCTGCGACCGGGGAGTCTGCTGGACGATATGGCCCCCGGCGCGCTGATGATTCGGGCAGGGGATGACGCTGGGTTATCGCGAAGAACGGCGCACGCCAGCTCGCGTCCGCGGCCAGGCGCACCGCCCGAGGTCATGCGAGAATCGTGATCGCCCGCTCAACCTTCTCGCGGTCGGAGGCCCTCGCTTTGACGAACCCCCTGCTCGGCACGCTCTCCCTGGTCTCCGTGACGTCGCTCTATGCCGCGCTCAATGCCTTCCTCACGGTGGGGCTCTCCGCCAACGTCAGCCGCGTGCGCACCCAGCACAAGGTGTTCCGCGGCGACGGAGGACATGCCGGCCTGAGTGCCGCCATCCGCGCGCATGGCAACAACATCGAGCAGGTTCCCCTGACGCTCATCCTGCTGCTGTTGGCCGAGCTGGGCGGTGGAAACCCGACGGCGCTCCATGTCTTCGGCGGCGCGCTGCTCGTCGCGCGTCTGGCGCATGCGTTCGGGATGCTCCGTGGGAGCCCCGTCCAGGCGTTCGGCGCGGTGCTGACCCTGGCCGTGCAGCTGGGGTTGGCGGGGTGGGTGCTCTGGCTGCGGCCCTGGAGCTGAGCCTCGGTGGGCTTCAGCCCGCGTCCTCCCTCGCCCGCGCGCGGACCTCCGCCGCGAACAGCTCCGCCGCGGGCGTGCGGGGGGCGCCCTTGCGCCAGAGGAGCGCCGCCAGCTCCGACCGGGGCGCGGGGGACAGCCGCTTCACCACCAGCCGCTCCGCGTCCGCGAGGCGCGGCGCGGGCAGCACCGTGACGGCGAGGCCCGCGCGGACGATGGCCAGCACGGTGGCCACCGCGTTCGACTCGAGCGCCACGCGAGGCGCGAACCGCATCGCCGCGAAGTGCGCGTCCACGCGGGCGCGCACCCGCAGGCCGCGGGACAGCAGCGCGAAGGGCTCCTCCGCCAACTGCTTCACGCCCACGGACTCCGCGCCCGCCAGCGCATGGCCGCGTGCGACGACGAGCGCCAGCCGGCTGTCGAAGACGGGCTCCGTGTCCAGGTCCGGAAGGCGCGCGGGGGCGTAGCCGAGGCCCACGTCCAGCCTTCCCGCCGCCAGCTGCCGCTCCAGCTTCCGGACCACGGCCTCCTGCGCGCTCAGCGCCAGCCTGGGGTGCCTGCGGAGCACCGCCGTCAACGCCGGTACCACGAGGCCGCGCATGCTCGGGGGATAGCCCACGCGCAGCGCCCCCGTGGCGAGCCCCCGCAGCGCGCCCACCGCGGACACGCCCGCGTTCACGTCCTCCAGCGCGCGGGAGGCATAGGTGCGGAACAACTCCCCCGCCTGCGTGAGCCGCACCCCGGTGCGGGCCCGCTCGAAGAGGGGCGCGCCGACCTCCTCCTCCAACTGGTGGATTTGATGCGACAGCGTGGGCTGGGAGACGTGCAGCCGCCTCGCGGCGCGCCCGAAGTGCAGCGCGTCTGCGACGGCCGAGAAGTAGCGGAGGTGTCGGAGCTCCATCGCGCCATCATAGATGCCATCTATCGAGCCGATGAAAACAGACGAATGTACGCATCGAGGCCCCCGGGTACATCTTCCGTGTCACCGGAGGAGAGGCACCCATGAAGGCATCGGAGCTGTTCGTGAAGGCGCTCGAAGCGGAGGGCGTGCGCTGTGTCTACGGGCTTCCCGGCGAGGAGAACCTGGACCTCGTCGAGGCCATGCGCGCCGCGGGCATGCGCCTCGTCGTCACGCGCCACGAGCAGGCGGCCGGGTTCATGGCCGCCACGCAAGGCAGGCTCACCGGGCGCGCGGGCGTGTGTCTGGCGACGCTGGGGCCGGGGGCCACCAACCTGGTCACCGCCGCCGCGTACGCGCAGCTCGGCGCGATGCCCATGGTGATGCTCACCGGCCAGAAGCCCATCAAGGTCAGCAAGCAGGGGCACTTCCAGATTGTCGATGTCGTCGGGATGATGCGGCCGCTCACCAAGTCCACCCGCACGCTTGTCTCCGCGGAGCACGTGCCCTCGGCGGTCCGCGAGGCCTTCCGCCGCGCGGAGGAGGAGCGCCCCGGCGCCACCCACCTGGAGCTGCCCGAGGACGTGGCGCGCGAGTCCACCGAGGCCATGCCCCTGTCGCCGGGTGTCCTTCGAAGGCCGGTGGCGGACGAGGCGTCCATCGCGCAGGCGGTGGAGGCGCTCGCCGCGGCCCGCCGTCCGCTGCTGATGATTGGCGCGGGGGCCAACCGCAAGCTGACGTCGGAGATGCTCCGCGCCTTCGTGGACCGCGTGGGGTTGCCCTTCTTCAGCACGCAGATGGGCAAGGGCGTGGTGGATGAAACGCACCCGCTGTGGATGGGCACCGCGGCGCTGTCCGACGGCGACTTCGTCCACCGCGCCATCGAGGCCTCGGACTGCATCCTCAACGTGGGCCATGACGTCATCGAGAAGCCCCCGTTCGTCATGCGCGCCGGCCGCCGCACGGTCATCCACCTGAACTTCTCCTCGGCGGAGGTCGACCCCGTGTACTTCCCGCAGGTGCAGGTGACGGGAGACCTGGCCAACGCCGTGTGGCGCATCGCGGAGGGCGTGGGGCCGCGCTCGCACTGGGACTTCACGCCCTTCGAGCGGGCGCGAGCGGGGCTGGACGCGCAGTTCGTGAGCGGCGCCGGGGACGACCGTTTCCCCCTCTACCCCGCGCGGCTCGTCGCGGAGGTGCGCCGCGCCCTGCCGGACGACGGCGTCGTGTGTCTGGACAACGGCATGTACAAGTTGTGGTTCGCCCGCTACTACCGCTGCCGCCGGCCCAACACGCTGCTGCTCGACAACGCGCTCGCGACGATGGGCGCGGGCCTGCCGTCCGCCATCGCCGCGAAGCTCGTCCACCCCCGACGCAAGGTGGTGGCCGTCTGCGGTGACGGCGGGTTCATGATGAACTCGCAGGAGCTGGAGACGGCGGTGCGCCTGAAGCTCGACCTGACCGTGGTCGTGGTTCGCGACGACGGCTTCGGGATGATCCGTTGGAAGCAGGAGGAGATGGGCCTGCCCGAGTTCGGCATGAAGTTGGGCAACCCGGACTTCGTCCGCTACGCGGAGGCCTACGGCGCACGCGGCCACCGCCCGGCGAGCGCCACCGAGTTCGGCGCCACGCTCGCGCGCTGCCTGGAGTCGGGCGGCGTGCACGTCATCGACCTGCCCATTGATTACACGGACACCGCGCGGGCGCTCGGTGCCGGACCCCTGGTGGAGTCGTGAGCCATGGGCAGACATCTGAAAGCGAGGACCCCCATGCTGGCTGAGCGCTACCCATACTATCTGGCCAACCGCCCGAGGCAGCCCAACGCGGAGCTGGCCGTCACCGACAAGTATTCGGGAGAGGTCGTCGCGCACGTGGCCGTCGCGGACGCGGCCGCCGTGGAGGAGGCCATCGCCGCGGCGGTGCGAGCCTCGGAGCCGATGCGCAAGCTGGCGCCCTACGCCCGGCAGCAGGTGCTGGAGCACTGCGTGCGCCGCTTCCAGGAGCGGGCGGAGGCGTTCGCGCTCGCCCTCTGCGTCGAGGCGGGCAAGCCGCTGCGCGACGCGCGGGCGGAGGTCTCCCGCCTCATCGAGACCTTCAAGGCCGCGGCCGAGGAGGCGGTGCGCGGAGGCGGCGAGGTCCTCAACCTGGAGGTGTCACCGCGCGCCGCGGGCTACCGGGGCTTCACGCAGCGGGTGCCGGTGGGCCCGTGCTCGTTCATCACGCCGTTCAACTTCCCGCTCAACCTGGTGGCGCACAAGGTGGCGCCGGCCATCGCCGCGGGCTGCCCCTTCGTGCTCAAGCCGTCGGACCGCACGCCGGTGAGCGCGCTGCTCATGGCGGAGGTGCTCGCGGAGACGGCCCTGCCCGAAGGCGCCTTCTCCGTGTTGCCCACGCGCCTGGAGGCCGTGGGCCCCTTCATCGAGGACGACCGGTTGAAGCTCCTGTCGTTCACGGGTTCGGAGAAGGTGGGCTGGGACTTGAAGGCGCGCGCGGGCCGCAAGAAGGTGGTGCTGGAGCTGGGCGGCAACGCGGCCTGCGTGGTGGACGCGGATCAGGCCGGGCGCCTGGACTTCGTCGCGGACCGCATCGCGCAGGGCGCCTTCTTCCAGGCGGGGCAGAGCTGCATCTCGGTGCAGCGCGTGTTCGCGCATGAGTCGCTGTACGACGGCCTGCGGGAGCGGCTTGTCGCGCGGGCGAAGGCCCTGCGCGCGGGCAACCCCCGGGATGAAGCCACCACGCTCGGGCCGATGATTGACGAGCCCGCGGCGCGGCGGCTGGAGGGGTGGATTCAGCAGGCCGTGGAGCGAGGGGCCCGGGTGCTGACGGGAGGAGGGCGGCGCGGCGCGCTGCTCGACGCCACCGTGCTGGAGGGCGTGCCCGAAGACGCGGCGCTGTGCGCGGAGGAGGCCTTCGGCCCGGTCGTGGTGCTCCAGTCGTTCCGCGACTTCGACGAAGCCCTGCGTCACGTGAACGCCAGCGGCTACGGCCTCCAGGCAGGGCTCTTCACGCAGGACCTGTCCCGGGCGATGCGGGCCTGGGATGAGCTGGAGGTGGGCGGAGTTGTCGTCGGTGACGTGCCCAGCTTCCGGGTCGACACCATGCCCTACGGTGGCGTGAAGGGGTCCGGGCTGGGGCGCGAGGGCGTGAAGTACGCGATGGAGGACATGACGGAGGTGCGGCTGCTGGTGCTCCGCCAGGGGTGAAGGCCATCCCAGGGGGCACCCCCGCCTCGCGTGCTTCGTCCCCAGCCGAGGCGACGAGGCGTCCGGGAGGTCGTGCGGGCCGGCCTGCATGTCAGCGTCCTGGAGGCCCGGAAGCGCTTGGGCGGCCGCATTGAAGCCGCCTGGGGCAGTAGAGTCCGCCGGAGCCGGGCGGGCCCTCCTTCCGCCCCCTGAAAGGACTCCGCCGTGATGCTCTTGAAGGCTGTCGTCGTCCTGGCCCTGGCTGCGGCCCCTCCCGCGAAGCCGGCGGCGAGCGCGGGTTGTGCCACCACGAACATCGAGACCGCGCTCCAGCACCTGGCGGCACACCTCAAGACGGCCGTGGCGTCCGCGTCGAAGGACGATTCGGTGGACAACTCCGCGATGTACTTCGCCGAGGAGGCGGTGGGGCAGGAATGGACGGTCCGCGACGTGCCCAATGGCTACATGGCCGTGGGGAATGATTCCTTCACGGCTTATGAGGCCGCCCTCTTCAAGAATCCGGAGGGCTACCACCTGGTGCTCGTGGGCACCGGGGACTCGGTGGTCAACACCGCCGTCTACCGCTGCGACAAGTCAGGCCTGACGCTCGAGAGGGACGCCCTGGAGGTCCCCCTCGCGAAGGCCATCGAGCTCTACGCCAACGCGGGGCTCATCGCGCCCAAAGGCAAACCCGGGCTGACCACGAAGGACCTCAAGGATTGGGGCGGCTCCATCCTGGCCTACCACCCGCCCCGGAAGGGCCGGGTCATCCGCATCACGTCCTATGTGGATGAGCCGAGCTCCGCCTATGGCAAGGAGCTGGGCACCATCGAGTACGTCCAGTCGAGGTTCCAGGTCGTCCCGGCCAAGAAGAAGGCGCGCTGACGACCGGAGGGCCCACCACCGACGGTGGGCCCCCGGCAGGCTGTGACAGGAATGGCCACGCGTAGAGCTGCAATCGTGGCGAATCCTGTTACACGCGGAAACTCATGAGTCCTGACGCAGCGCCGACATCAAGGGGTGCGCGCCACCTTCTGGAGGGTGAAGCTCTGCATCCCCTCTCCCTGAAGGGACACCTCCCGGAGCGCGCTTGCCTTGGAGTTGACGCCTTCAGGCTGGAAGGTGACGAGGTCCACCGCGGCCGACAGGGTGCGGTCGGGGAAGCGGACGGGCCGGGGGAACGGAAAATCCAGGCCGGGCGTGCACGTCTCTCCGTTGGGCCCGGCGATGACGCCGTGGCCGCTGCCCCACTTCCCGGGGAAGGCCACGAGCCGGGCGAACTGTGTGTTGCTCGCGAGGCCCGCCGGGCCCCCGGGGCTCTCCGGGACGGGCGCCACGCCGAAGCGTTCGAAGGCCAGCTGTCCGCCGACGTAGCCCCGCACGGTGTAGGTGGAGGCCCCGTGCACCGAGGCGTCCACGTAGATGGCGCCCTGGCTCTCCGCCTTCGAGTGCGCGACGGCCACCCGCTCCAGCAGCTCCGACGTGCCGTCCGGCTGGGCCCCGATGAAGGTCAGCAGCATCCGGCTGTTCGCGTCTGGCTCCAGGGGGCTCAGCCACGCATCCCAGCCGGTGGCGCCCTCCAGGTGAAGGCTCACTCCCGCCTGCTTTCCATCCACGCTCTTGACGAGCAGCCCCTCGTTCGTGGCGGACAGCTGTGAGGCGTCGAGCGGGCAGCTCTCCACGCCGGAGAACCACGTGCAGCCGTCGCCCGTCGCGTCCCTGGCGATGCCCGGCGATGCGGCCAACAGCAGCCCGACGCCGACTCCGAGTCCGAGTGCATTACAAGTGAGTGAGCCGCGGTTCTTCCAGCGCATGTCCATGGGATTGCTCCGTGGAGGGGGTTGGGGGACTGCGCTGGAAATTGATTGCACGGGCCGTGCCTCCGCCAGGGCCGGGCCCGTAAGCTGGGGCGCTCCACGGAGGCCGCATGCTCACGGAGCAGGTCCGCAAGGCACGACAGAAGCTGGTGTTGGCGCACTTCCACGACGAGGTGAGGCAGGACTGGGACGCCGTCCTATCGACCTTCCCGCACCCGCATTACGAGCTCATCCCCACCCTGACGGTCCACGACGGCAACAGCGCGGTGCGCGACTACTACCGCGAAACCCGCGTGGCCTTCCCGGACCAGCACCACGAAATCATCTCGCTGCGGCACAGCGATGATGCCGTCATCGTGGAGTTCTGGCTCATGGGCACCCACCTGGGGCCGCTGGGCCAGATTCCCGCCACGGGCAACAAGTTCCGGGTGCGCATGTCGGCGTACTTCATCTTCGACGCGTCCGAGACGCTGGTGTGCGAGCGCGTCTACTTCGACACCCTCAGCATCCTCAAACAGCTCGTCGGCGGGCTCGACATGAAGGACCCGAGGAACTGGCTGCTCGCCGCGCGGTGCCTCAAGGGCCTCCTGGCGATGTCCGGCGACAAGCCCGTGCCCATCCTCACCCAGACGACCCCGCCCGTCTTCACCGACTGACGCGGCCTCTGAAGGTCAGGAGAAGGAGATGCGCGGCATTCCATGGTCCGTGTGCGCTTGGGAGGTGAGGCTTTGATGGGGTGAAAGAGGCCGCATTGAAGGACAACGGTCACTGCACCCGAGCGCTCTACCACAACACCTGCCAGGTCCTTCAAAGCCTCGCATCCGGCGTGAGGAGCCTGGCACCCGTGCTCGGTGCCAGGCTTCAGGCCGCACGGCTACAGCCCCGTGCTCTGGAGCAGCACGCGCGCGTTCTCGTCTGGGAAGAACCCGGATGAATGGATGTTCGCGTCCGTGACGAAGGCCTTGTCGCCCAGGATGGCCAGCTTCGGTCCGGTGGTGGAGCGGATGAACAGCGGTACCGCCAGCTGCGTCTCCGGCCAACGCACCATGCCGTCCGTGCCGAACGACGTGTCCAGGTCGCCGTTGGCCAGGAGGCGGAAGAGGACAGGCTTCGCGTACACGTCCGCGAAGATGAGGATCTTCCCGTCCGCCTGGATCCGCAGGCCGCTGACGTCCACCACATCCAGCACGCCCGCGGGCGCGGTGAGCTCCCTCACTCCCGCCGGGCCGAAGGTGACGTCCGGCTGACCGTCCGCTGTGTACGCCACCAGCTTGAGCACGCCGTGCATTTCACCGCCGACCTTCACGTCCTGGCGCTCGCCCGCGAGCAGGAAGCCGCCATTCGGCCGCGCCACCAGGGCGTGAGCCTGGCCGCCTTCGCTCTTCGCGAGGCCAGAGGTGCCGAACGTCATGTCCTGGCTGCCACTGGAGGTGATGCGCACGGCCGCGAAGTCGTTCCCTCCCCCCAGCACGACGCTGGAGCCCTGGAGCACCATGCCCTGCACGGACTCCGCGTTCGTGTACGCGCCGCCAATCCAGCTGCCGGACGGGCTGCCCGCGGACTTGAACGTCGTGTCGAGCGAGCCGTTCGCGTTGTAGCGGATGAGCGCGAAGTCCTCGTCGAGTCCGTCGGACTTGGTCAGGAACCCGCCGACGTAGAAGCGGCCGTCTGCCAGCGGCAGGATGGCGCGGACGGTGCCGACGAAGTCGACGGCGTTCTCCTCGCCGAAGTGCAGGCGCGAGCGGCCCGTCTTGTTGAAGCCCGTGTCCAGTTGGCCGTTGGCCTGGAGCTTCACCACCGCGAAGTCGCGCGAATCCGTCTTGCTGCCACCCCGCGCGAAGCCCGCGACCAGGATGCTGCCATCCTCGAGCACCGCCACCGTGTCCGCGCGGTCGTCCTGCTCCCGCTGGCCGGAGATGGGGCCCTCGGCGGGACCCTCGAAGTCCAGCACCACCGAGCCCTGCGTGCCGAAGGACGTGTCCACTTCCCCCGACGCGGTGTAGCGCCGCACGAGCATGTCCACGCCCGTCGTCGCCAGGTTCACCTCGGTGGAGCCCACCACGATGAGGCCGCCCTTGGACACCGCCAGCGCCCGGCCTTCCTCCGCGGGGAGCTTCGTGCCGGCGTCCGGCTGCGTCCCCGCGTCCGAGGACGGTTCGTCGTCAGGGGCGTTGTCGTCGCCCCCGCAGGCCCCGCCGCCCACGAGCAGGGCGCTCGCCGCCAGTGCCACCCATCCAGCCTTCCGTACGCAGTGAAACATTTGAAATGTCCCTTCCGGCCGGTCCAGTACCGCCGCCGCACCGGGGTTACGCCGTCAGGGGCATTTATTTCCGGCCCGGCGGGGAGGG
Organism: Corallococcus sp. RDP092CA; assembly: GCF_041903675.1. NCBI lineage: Bacteria > Pseudomonadati > Myxococcota > Myxococcia > Myxococcales > Myxococcaceae > Corallococcus > Corallococcus sp. RDP092CA. Next base: position 170,795 of record NZ_JAYESI010000008.1, read on the forward strand.
TGCCGCCGCGCCGGACCTGTTTCACGCATAGTCCTTCCGCAGCCGTTGTTTCAGGGTGTCATCCAGGTTGAGCTGCGCTGAGACGAGCGCCCAGTAGTCCTGCCCACTCACCGTCGGAGGATCGAGCGCGATGCGCTCGGCCACCTGTTGGAGGTCGGTGGTGAACTCGACAGCGGCGGGGCCGGTGGCGAAGACCTCCTGCGGCTCATTGTCGAGCACGAGCACGAAGGGCTTGGGGGCGCCCGGCCCGAGCAGCTCGCGCTCGTCGTGTTCCATCCGTCGCTGGAAGGCCGGCAGGTCCGCCATGGCGTCGTCGAGCAGGGCGCGCGCGGCTTCGAAGCCCAGGTCGTTGAGCGGGGAGTCGTCCGCCCACAGGTGGAAGGCCTTCGCGACGCCGTCGACGGCCCAGGGCTCGGGGGGATGGCTCCGGTTGAAGGCGAGCCGTTCCATCAGCGCGCGGTCTCCGAAGCGGGCCACGCCATCCACGGTGACGAGGCGCACCTGCTTCTCCGTGGCGCCAATCAACGTGTCATAGGGGTCGCCATCGGCGCCCGCGATGACCAGCAGGTCCGCGAGGGCATGGGCCCGGAGCGTGCCCACCTGTGTCTCCCAGCCTGCGACCCGGGCGGCGTCCGCCGTCACCGAGCACACCAGGGTCCGGGAGGGCAGGGACACGCCCTGCCGCTCCGCTTCATGGCGCGCGACCTTCAATTCCTGGAGCAGGTTCTTGCTGCCGGTGGGAGACCAATCACAGCCGAGGGAGAACGTCACGCCCGAGTCGAGCAGGTCCCGCAGCGCCAAGGTCTGCCCATACAACAGCAGGTTGCTGAAGGGGGACCACACGACCTTGGCGCCACGGGTGGCCATCGTGTCCAGGTCCGGGCGCCGCAATCCCAGACAATGGATGCCGACCAGGGATGGTTGGACGAGGTCATGGTCCGCCAGGTCGAGGTAGCGGTGATGGGCATAGTCATCCACGCCTTCGCCCAGGTGGTAGAAGTACGCGGCGCGGGATTCCAGTGCGTCGCGGAAGGACTCGATGTCCGCGGTGTCGTCATGCAGGTCCATCACCCGGGTGCTGCCCGCGGGCAGGTGGTCGTCGTGGGGCTCCTCGACGTTGCGGATGGCGCCTCGGAAGAGGGCTTCGCCGCCAGACACGCGGGTCCGGATGCCCTGGCCCGTGGTCGTGCCGGCGAGCAGCGCCTTGGCTTCGATGTAGCGGACGACGGCGCGGGCGGATGGCGCGTGGTCCGCGAGCACGCGGATGGGCAGGGAGATGCGCGGGGCGTAGTCCGCGTGGCGCGGCCACTGGGTGCGATTGAGGTAGCGCTTCGGCACGTGCCACAGCGTGAGCACGTCGTAGACGAAGTGGTTGTGCAGGTCGATGAGCCCTGGATACAGCGTCCCCCCGGTGTCGATGCGGAGGGCGTCCCGGAAGGCCTCGGGGAGGGGGCCGCCCGACGGCTCGACCGCGACGATGCGGCTGCCACGGACGAGGACGCGCCCGCGTTCAATCACTTCATCCCGGGAGTTGAGCGTCACCACCCGGCCTTCCAGGACGTAGCGAGGGGGCTCAGCGGTAGGGTTGGATGCTCGGGTGGTCATGGCTCGCCTCGTGGCGAAAGGCCTCCCGGAAATCCGTTTGGATCATCCCGCCTGATGCCGGGAGGAAGCACCGGCGAGCCCAGGCTCTTGAAGATAGGGACGGAATGAAACGGACAGTGCGAGGGCGGGACCAAGGGCGCCGTCCCACGCCCCGGTGCGTCGCCACGCAGCGCGCGTCGTGACAGACAGGGCTCCTTCTCGGCCATCCAGAAGACGCTGAACGCGGTGCGTGAGCTTGGAGGCCGGCTGGCGGGAGGTGTCACGCCGTCCCACCAGCCTGTCGTCGCTGCCCGGTGACTCAAGCGGCTTCACCTGAAGACTCGGCTGCTCCGCGTCTACCGTCGCGAGGTGTGCACCGAATTCGTGATCTCGAGGAGTGAGGTGACGAGCGGGTCCTTGTCGTCCATGGCACGCCACGCGGAGCGGCCCTGGATGGTGACGTTCAGGTCCCGGACCCGCTTGAACACCGCTCCGGGCAGGAGCGTCGGTGCGGCACTCTCGGGAAACAAGCTGACGCCCTCGCCGCTCGCGACGAGCATGAGGATGACCTCGCCGCTCACCTCCTCGTGGACCCTCTCGAGCGTGTGGTGGTGCGCTCGGAACGCGGCGACGATGTCGTCGTGGAGGCGGGGCCCCTCCTTGCGCGGAGGCCAGAGGATGCGCTCGTGCTTCAGATCCGCGATCCGCAGCGTGCGTCGTGCGGCGAGTCGATGGCCCTTCGACATCACCACGCCGACGCGCTCGCGGAACAGCACCCTGAAGCGGACGAGCGGGGTGTCTTCCGGCGAGTGATAGCCGTAGCCCACCGAGATCTTGCCAGCGCGTAGCGCGGCGACCTGCTCCTCGCTCGGCAGCGGACGGAGACGCACCTCGACGCGCGGATGACGCGCGCGGAACCGCTGCACGATCTCCGGCAGCAGGAGGGTGTCAGCCAGGGCACCGTCGAAGCCGACCATCACCGTCCCGATACGGCCTTGCGCCGTCGCGCGGGCGTCCTCGGCCGCCTGCGCGGCGCGGGCCAGGGTGGCACGGGCGCCTTCGAGGAACGATTGGCCGGCGGGAGTCAGCTTCACGCCGCGCCCCGAGGACACGAAAAGGTCGACGCCAATCTCCTCCTCGAGCTGGGCGATCTGCCGGCTCAATGGTGATTGCGAGACGTGAAGCTGCTCGGCCGCCCTTCCGAAGTGCTCCGCTTCCGCGACAGCGACGAAGTACCGCAGGTGACGTAGCTCTATGAGTCAGACCTATAGGGTCTGAAACCCTTGCAATCAATGTCCTGGTCGTCTTGAACACCACGGTGCAGGCTGCTCGACATGAAGCGACACGAAGGAGCGCCTGCGGGCCAGCTCCTTGACGCCATCATCGAGGGTGTGGGGCCGCCCGCCTCGGTTGAGCCTCGCCAGACAACGGAGCGCGTCACACCCATGGCCGAGATCACCGACCCCATCCCCAGCTCCACGCGAGACGAGCGCTTGAGCTACACGACGCCTGCGACGCTCGCCCCGGATGCGCACCCGATGATGCAACGCCGCTCCGCCGGTGCGGTGCTCGTCGCCGGGGCGATGATCTTCTTCCTCACCGAGTTCATCGCTGCTGCCGCATGGACAGATCCCCCCTACAGCTACACCTATCACTACATCAGCGACCTGGGCGTTCGTGGTCCCCTCGTGGCGCTCGGGCAGCTCATGAACTCGCCACTCGCGTGGGTCATGAACACCGGCTTCTTCCTCTTCGGGAGGTGGTTGGCGCGCCGGCGCGCTGCCCGCCTTTTGCTCACGTTCCCGCGACGGGCTCCGCCGCCACCGCCCGCACACGGCGCTGCTCGTTGTAGACAGACAGCCGCAGTGTCAGCACGTAGGTGACGCAGCATGCGAGGACGGCGGGCGGCCCATAGGCGGAGCCGAACACCTCCAGCACCAGGGCAATGGCCGCCAGTGGAACGCCGACCACGGCCACCAGGGCGGAGGCGATGCCGACCACCACGAACACCGTCACGTCCGCCGGCCCCGTGCCCGTCATCGACGCGAGGAGCTGCGCCGTGGCTGCGCCCGACACGCCACCCAGCACCATGGATGGAATGAGCATGCCCGCCGAGCCACCCGACTGCACCGTGAAGCTGGTCGTGAGCAGCTTGCCACCCACGATGAGCAGCAGGTACCACCACAGCGACAGCGTCCCCGGTGTGCCCATGAGCAACTGCGCGATGGTGAACTCCCCCATGCCCAGCACGTGCCGGAAGTCCATGCCCACGCCGTAGCCGAGGCCCCCGGCCACCAGGACGGTGCACAGCGCGCCCATGGCGCCGCGCAGCACCGGGCTGGCGCGCTCCACCACCTTGCGCGTGTGCTTCATCGCAAGGCCGAACAGCAGCGCGATGGGCGCGGACACCGCTACGGCCACCAGCGCGGTGAGCCCGTACTCTCCCAGCGTGTATGTGTGCGCGTGCGGCGGCGCCACGAAGATGGGCTTGAAGCCGAGGAAGCGGTTGTTGAGCGCGTACGCGATGATTCCGGCCAGCAGGCAATACGCCAGCTTCCGGTAGACGATGCGGTTGCCATAGACGACCTCCAGCGCGAAGAGCGCGGCGGCGAAGGGCGCGTTGAGCAGCGTCCCGACCGCCGCGGCGATGCCCGCCAGCTGGCAGGTGCGCAGTGTGTGCTCGGAGCGGGCGCGAGTCAGGCGGGCCATGCCCGCGCCCAGCGACTCGCCGACCAGCACCACAGGTCCCTCCAGCCCACCCGACGCGCCGGTGCCCAGCGTCAGCAGCGTGGCCACCGCCTTGCGCCATGCGAGCCGGAGGGCGGGGCGTGAGTAGCGCGGGCGCGGGTCGTCCGCCGAGTCCTCGTAGGTGATGTGGTAGTTGTGGAGCGCGACATCCACCCCATCCGAGGCCACGTCGCTCCAGCCGGGCCTGCGGTTGAGGAGCCCTCTCAGCAGCCCGCCCAGCAGCAGCACGCCCGCGAGCACCAGCGGCGCCCACCAGCGGCTCCGCTCCGAGGCGAAGGCCAGCAGCGCGTCGCTGGTGGCATGGACGCCATGCCGCAGCGCCGAGCACACCCCCCAGATGAGCACGGTGCTCAGCACCACTCGGCCCACCGTGCGGAGCACCGTGTCCCAGGAGTCATGAAGGGCACGCTGTTCCTCATCCAGGGGTTCGCGACGACCAGCCATGGCGCGGGAGGTTATTTTGTTTGAAGACAAAGTAAATGGCGTCCTCTTGTTCCGAGCGGATGGGCCGCGGCCTCCCGGGGGAGCCGTCATCCGTGAGCAGGAGGCGGCGGACCTGCGACGGTCTCGCGCCTCTGGCTTCGCGACGCGATGAGCGCGAGGTTGCGCGGAGACAGGCGCGGGTCGAAGACCTGGAGGAGCTCGACCTGGAAGCCCAGTTCCTCCAGGAGGAGCGCGCGATCGAGCAGGAGCACGACCTCCAACGCCCTCGCGAAGCGGTCCCTCAGCAGATGGCAGAGCAAGAGGTCCCGTGTCTCGGCGCGAACGGACACCTCGAAGGCATCCAGCTCCGCGTCCGTCATGCCGGGATCAAGGTCGAGGCGCTCCAGGCGGTCGCGCGCGTAGACGGCGAAGCGTCCGGCATAGAGCGTCCGGGGCGCGTCTCCTGCCCTCACGAAGCCGCGCTCGGGAAAGCGCTGCCTCGACAGGAGCTCGAACGCGAAACGCCACGCGTACACCTGCTTCATCCGCGCGAACTCCGCCTCGGTCTTGTGAGACCGTCCCCGCGTCGTCAGCGCCAGGGCATGCGGGGTGAGGGGCAGGGGATGCGCGGCCCCGAAGCGGGAGACGGGAAAGTCCCGCGGGGCCTCCAGCTTGTCGTAGCAACAGCCGATGTTCAGGACGAAGCCCGCCCCCTGGCTCTTGCGGAGCTGCGTGAGGGCGAGCGGCCCGCAGGTGTGCAGGCCAATGGAGGCGCGGTCCCGGCCGGAGAAGAGCGGATCGATCCGCGGTTGGAGCCCGTCCTCGACGGAGGCCTGGATGAAACACAGGGTGCCCCTGCCCGAGGCTTGGTTTTTCGTCAGCCAGCGTTGGCCCTTGTCCTGAAGCGCGGCGTCGCGGTCGATGCTGTGGAAGGTCCACCCGAACGTCCGTGCACAGAGGCGGGCGAGGTGCCCCATGCCGCCGCCGATATCGACCGCTTGGTGGATGAAGCGCGTCCTCGGCGCGAGCAGGGCGAGCACCCGCTCGAGCTCGTGGGTCTTCTTGGCGCTGAGCCCCTGTGTCTCCGCGACCGTCAGCGCGTGAAGGCCCTCGTGCCAGGGCAGCGCCGTCAGCTCCTGGAGCGCGCCGAGGAGCGCGCCCAGGGACGGAGGCGGGGCGCCCACGAGCACCCCCTGGTCCAGCCGCCGTTCGCCCGCCTCATCGAGCGACCGGGCATAGGCCAGCCAGTCCTCGGGATAGGCGGCGCCGGACCCGGGCCAGCCCTGGAGGATGGAGCGGGACCAGAGTGGAGACCAGGGCCGGAGCTGGTGCGTGAGCGCCGCGAGTCGCGCCTGGAAGTCCATGTCCGCGCATCCTACGCGCCGCCAATGCCGAGGGGGGCGAAGGGGCGGCGGCGCAGGTCCGCGTCCAGCTTCTCTCCGGACGCGCGCTCCGCCACGCCCGCGAGCAGGTTGCCCCCCGCTCGCGGAGCGAGAGAGGTCCCAGGCGCCTCCCCGCCGGCCGAGGCGCGTACAAACCTGACACTGGGTTGTCCATGGCGGGAGGCATGGTCACGTCCATCCTCGACGGGCTCCTCCGTCGAGCACCTGGAGGCCAGCGATGAGACGTCCCGTGGAGGTGGTGCAGGCGTACTTCGATGCATGGAGCGCGAAGGATGAGTCGATGGCGCGAGACACGCTCGCGCCCGACGTGAGCTTCGTCGGCGCGCTCGGCAAGGCGGAGGGCGCGGAGGCCTGCGTGAAGGGGCTCGTCAACGGCATGTGGAAGGTGTCGCCCCAGGTGACCGTGCTTCACCGCTTCGTGGACGGAGACGACGTGCTGACCTGGTTCGAGATCCATCCCTCCGGGCACGAGCCCGTGCCGGTGGCGAACTGGAGCCATGTCGAGAACGGGCGCATCACCCGCATCCGCGTCACCTTCGATCCGCGCCCATTGCTGGAGAGGCGCTGAGCGCGCGCTTCCCCGCGACTGTCGCCGGAACAGCGCCAGCGGGTGCCACGCGAGCTGGACCAGGCCGCGCCGCGGGAACAAGGAGCGCGGAGGCGGCGGACGGAGGTGAGGGGAGTGGGCCCTCCTGGATTCGAACCAGGGACCAATCGGTTATGAGCCGACAGCTCTAACCGCTGAGCTAAGGGCCCTCATCACTCACGAATGCCAGACGCGGACGGACTATCTCTCCGCCCGCGCGCGCCTGGCAAGCACCGCCCGCGCGTCAGGCCTTGCCGTCCTTCAGCGCCACTCGGAACACCTGGCCCTTCTCCGTCACGGTGACGCCCTCCGCGCGCAGCCGCTTCGCCTGCTCGTGCGCCACCGGGGGCGCCAGCGTGCCGTCCGAGCGGATGACCCGCCACCAGGGCACCTGCGTGGCCTGTCCCGGCAGGTGCTTCAGCTCGCGCCCCACGCCCCGCGCCGCGCCGGGCCTCCCCGCGTAGATGGCCACCTGCGCGTAGGAGCGCACCTCGCCCCGGGGAATGGAGCGCACCTGCTTCATCACGTTGTCGGAGAAGGGCAGGGGCTTTCCAGCGGGCTTCTTCGCGGCCACGGCGCACCTCACGCGGGATGGACAAGACGACGAAGGCCCCCGGTCCACTCAAGGAACGGAGGCCTTCAGGCTCCACGGTCAGCCTACTTCAGCGGCTCAGCTCTCCACGAAGGAGCGCAGGCGCTTGGAGCGGCTGGGGTGGCGCAGCTTGCGCAGCGCCTTGGCCTCGATCTGACGGATGCGCTCGCGCGTCACCTCGAAGTCCTGGCCCACCTCTTCCAGCGTGTGGTCGCTCTTCTCGCCGATGCCGAAGCGCATGCGCAGGACCTTCTCCTCGCGCGGCGTGAGCGTGGCCAGCACCTTCCGGGTCTGCTCGGCCAGGTTCATGTTGATGACCGCGTCCGCGGGCGACACGAGGCTCTTGTCCTCGATGAAGTCGCCCAGGTGGCTGTCCTCTTCCTCGCCGATGGGCGTCTCCAGGGAGATGGGCTCCTTGGCGATCTTCAGGACCTTGCGCACCTTGTCGAGCGGCAGCTCCATCTTCTCCGCGATCTCCTCCGGCGTCGGCTCGCGGCCAATCTCCTGCACGAGGTAGCGGCTCGTGCGGATGAGCTTGTTGATGGTCTCGATCATGTGCACCGGGATGCGGATGGTGCGGGCCTGGTCCGCGATGGCGCGGGTGATGGCCTGGCGGATCCACCAGGTGGCGTACGTCGAGAACTTGTAGCCGCGCTTGTACTCGAACTTGTCCACCGCCTTCATCAGGCCGATGTTGCCCTCCTGGATGAGGTCCAGGAACTGCAGGCCGCGGTTCGTGTACTTCTTCGCGATGGACACCACGAGGCGCAGGTTCGCCTCCACCAGCTCGCTCTTGGCGCGCTCGGCGCGCTTCTCGCCCAGGCGGATGGCGTCGTAGTTGCGGCGGAGCTGGTCCACCGGGAGGTTGGCCTCCTCCTCCACGCGCTTGATCTTCCGCACCGCCGTGCGCACGTCGCGGTCCAGGACCTCCAGCTGCTCCGGCGTGAAGTTGAGCTGCTTCTGGAGCTTCTTGGCGATGTTCGGGTTCTCGCGCGACTCCTTGAGCTGCGGGCGCAGGTCCTTCATCACCACGCCGTAGCGGCGCTCCAGGTCCCCGAGCTCCTCCTCGGCCTTCTCCACGCGCTCGATGAGGCCCTTGAGGTTCAGGACGATGCGGTCCACCTGCTTCTTGTTCAGCCGCATCTCCTCCAGGACCTCCATCATCTTGGTCCGGAGGTCCTTCACCTCCTGCTTCAGCTCCTTCTTGCGGACCTCCGTCAGCTTCTTCTTGCCGGAGAGCTCCTCCTCCAGCACCTCGCAGTCCTTGGCGAACTTGCGGAAGCGTTCAATCTGCTTGGAGATCTGCTCGATCTTGTTGAGCTCGCTCTGCGCCAGCTGCGCGGGGGCCTCGCCCTCGGCCGCCTCCTCGCTGGGCTCCTCGGCGTTCTCCGACTGGGCCTCTTCCGGCGCGTCCTTGATGACGTCGCGCACGCGCAGCTTGCCCGTCTTCAGGCGGTTGCTGATGTCCAGGATGTCCGCCACCGCGACGCGGCAGGCCAGCAGCGCGCGCAGGACCTCCTTCTCACCCTCTTCGATGCGCTTGGCGATCTCCACCTCGCCCTCGCGGGTGAGGAGGCTGACGCTGCCCATCTTGCGCAGGTAGAGGCGAACGGGATCGTTGGACTTGCCGCCCGGCTCGTCGTCCTCGTCCTTCTCGTCCTCGTCCTGGTCTTCCTTCTCTTCCTCGACGGCGACGGTGGGCTTGATCTCGTTGGACTGCGCGGCCTTCTGCGCGTCCACGATCTCGATGTCGTTGTCGCCGAACATGCTCATCACGTCGTCGATCTGATCGGACGACACGATGTCGGCGGGGAGGGCGTCGTTCACCTCGTCATAGGTGAGGAAGCCCTTCTCGCGGCCCGCGGCCAGCAGGTCCTTGACTTCCTTGCGCTCGGCGACGGGATCCTCCTCCACGTCGTCTTCCACCGCGTCGGGGTCCACCTGAACGGCGGCGGCGGCTTCCTCCGCGGCCTCCTCGGGGTCCACGTCGTCCGCGATGGCGGCCACGCCCTTCTTCTTCTTGATCTTCTCGGTCGCCTCGGCGGGAGCTTCCTTCGCCGCCAGCACCTTCTCCTCAGGCTCCGCTGCCTTCGTGACCTTCGCCGCAGGGCTGTCCGGGGCCTTCTTCTTGCGGATCACCGGGTCCACCTTCTTCTTGGTGGGCTTCACGGATGCCTTGGGGGGCTTCTGCGTCGGCATTCGGGTACTTCTCCTTAAGAAAATCAGGTGCTTTGGCCTGGGCGAGCCGGCCGATCTACCGCAAAGTCGAGCTTTCTTACAAACGCGAACTCAAACCGGTTGCATTGGTCCCTTTGTTCCCGTTGCCGAGGAAGCAGGGGTCAGCTCATCCAGGACGCGCTTGCGGAGCGCCAGCAGCTCCTTGCGTTCGGAGAGGAGCAGTCGCGTCTCCTCTGTCAAATCAAAAGCCCCCTGCGTCTGTTCCGTCGCTCGCTTTATATAAACGAGCCGCTCGTCAATGCGCTTCTTCATGATGTCGCGGCACGCGAGGATGAACTCCGTCTCCAGCTCCATTCCCCCGGGGGAGAGCCGGCGGCCAGCCTCCAGCAGCGTCCGCTTGACGACTTCCGAGGCCTCGAAGAGCGCCTCCTCCAGCCCCCGCCCGGACGTGGCCTGCGCCAGCACCATCCGCAGGCCCATGTGGGACAGCTCATCACACACGCGGAAGGTGTCGCGGGCGAGCAGCCGGGAATCCCGAAGGATCGCGGCCACATAGAGGGCCTCCGCCTCCGGGGGAGGGCGCTCCGCCTGGGGCTTGGGCACGGGGCGCGGCACGGCCTGGGCGGGGACGGCGTTGGGGTACGCCGCGGTGGCGGCGGGCTTGGGCGTGGGGGGCGGCTTGTACTGGAGCGACGACTCGATCTGCGCCGGCATCCAGCCGAAGTGCGCCGCCAGCGCGCTGATGAGCGCCGAGCGCGTCAGGCCCGGCGGCACCTGCGAGGTGACGGGCTTGAGCCGCTCCAGCGCGGCCATCTTCTCCTCGAAGCTCGCCTGCTTGCCCGTGGGGAGCAGGGTGGCGAAGAGGTAGGCGGTGAGGGGCTGGGCGCCCTCCAGGAGGCGCTCCACGCCCTCCTGGCCCTCGCGGCGGGCGAACACGTCCGGGTCATCTCCCTGCGGCAGGAGCGCCACCCGGGTGGGGGCTCCCGCGGCGAGCAGGGGCCCGGCCAGCCGCTCCACGGCGGCCAGGCCGGCGGAGTCACCGTCCAGGAGCAGCACCAGGTCGCGGGCCTCCGCGCGCTTGAGCACCTGGAGGTGGCCGGCGGTGAGGTTGGTGGAGCACAGGGCCACCGCGTGGCGCACGCCCACCTGGTGCAGGCCGATGCAGTCGAAGTACCCCTCCACCAGCACCGCCGTCTTGCGCTTGTGGATGTCGTCGCGCGCCTGGTCCATGCCGAAGAGCGTCTCGCTCTTGTTGTAGAGCCGGGACTCGCGCGAGTTGAGGTACTTGGGGCCGTCCTCCGCCGCGACCAGCCGGCCGCCGAAGGCGATGGGCCGCCCCTCCGGCGCGCGGATGGGCACCATCAGGCGGCTGCGGAAGAAGTCGATGCAGCCATCCCCGCTGTTGCGCCGGGTGATGAGCCCCGCCTTCAGGCCCCACTCCAGCATCCCGTTCTTCTGGAAGCGGTCCGCCAGCAGGCTCCACTGCGCGGGCGCCCACCCCAGGCCGAAGCCCTGGGCCACCTCCTCCGAAACGCCCCGGCTGGCCAGGTAGGCGCGGGCGGCGCGGCCTTCGTCTTCATGCCAGAGCTGGGCGCGGAAGTGCTCCGCGGCGAAGTCCGTGGCCTCCTTGACCTGCTGGCGCTCCTTGAGGCCGGGGTCCTGCGCGGCCTCCAGGTCGATGCCCACCTCCTGGGCCAGGTCCCGCACCGCGTCCTGGAACGTCTTGCCCAGGTAGCGCTGGACGAAGGACACGGCGTCGCCGCTCGCCCGGCAGCCGTGGCAGAAATAGAAGCGCTTCTCCGGCACCACGTAGAAGGATGGGGTCTTCTCCTGGTGGAAGGGGCAGCGGCCCTTGAACTCGCGGCCGGCCTTCTTCAGCTCCACGTGGCGGGACACCAGCGACACGATGTCCACGCGGTCGAGGACCTCCTGGATCTTGTGCTCCGGAATCACGACGCCCCTCCATCCTTCCGCGTGCGCGCGGCCTTCCGCCCGCCATCCTGCCGGCCCGGTCTGACGCGCCCGGCGCGGCCGCTCTCCGGGTCGTCCTCCCAGGCGGGGAGGGCGGGCGGACGCGGGCGGGGCGCGGAAACAGACGGGGACTGGGACACGGCGCGCGCTCCTTCAGGCTGCCCGCTTGCCTCCCGGGGTGGGGGACGGGCGGAAGAGGCCCTCGTGGATCAGCGCTTAATGGGCAGCGGGCGAGGGATCAAAAAATCCGCTTCGAGCCCGGGGTGGGGAGGGCACCTGGGACACGCTCCCGGCGCCCCTTCCCCTGGAACCACAGGTGGATCAGGCCAGCTTGGCCAACTGGGCCTTCACTTCCTCGGAGATGGCCTTGCCCTCGGCCTTGCCCTGGAGCTTGGGGTTCACGTTCTTCATGACCGCGCCCATGTCCTTGGGGCCCTTGGCGCCGACCTCGGCGATGGCGGCCTGGACGGCGGCGGTGAGCTCCTCCGGGGTGAGCTGCTTGGGCAGGTAGCGCTGCAGGACGGAGATCTCCTGCTCCTCCTTCTCCGCCAGCTCCGGGCGGCCGCCGGCCTTGAACTGCTCGACGGAGTCGCGGCGCTGCTTGATGAGGGTGGCGATGACCTGCTGGATGCCCGCGTCGTCCAGCTCGCTCGCGCCCGGCTCGACCTCCTTGTACTTCACGGCGCTCTTGAGCATGCGCACCACGCTCAGGGTCAGCTCGTCCTTGGCCTTCATCGCCTCCTTCAGGTCGGCGCTCAGGCGATCTTTCAGGGTGGTCATGTCGGGACTCCTCACGGGCGGGGAAAAGGGTCGCCGCGCCAGCGGATGGGACGGCGGGAGCCAGGGCACCTGACGGGGCCCCGGCTCCTCACTGCGGGCCTGCCTAGTACGACTTGCGGGCCTTCTTCACAGCGCGCTTCTTGGCGGCGAGGGCCTTCTTCTTCCGCTTCACGGAAGGCTTCTCGTAGTGCTCGCGCTTGCGGATCTCGGAGAGGATTCCGGCCTTCTCGGTGGCCTTCTTGAAGCGCTTGAGGGCGCTCTCGATGGACTCACCTTCCTTCACTCGAATACCGGGCATGCAGTCACCTCCTTCCGCCTAGCTGGATGCAGTCTGAAAACTTCAGAGGGTCGGGGGGTATGGCGCAGCGGGCCGGAAAAGGCAAGGAGACCCGCACGGAAAGGATGGGCCCTTTGTGCGCTAGAGTCCGCGGCGCGTGTGTCGCCTCTTTCTCCTGGTGCTCCTGCTGGCGGCCAGCCCCTCCCGGGCCGGCACGGTCGCTTCCGAGTGCTGGGCCTCCTGTCGCCGCCATGTCGCGGACCCGTCGCTGCGCGCGCGCACCTGTGGCGCCTGTGTCACCGGGGGCCGGGTGGACAGCTGGGTGGCCCCCCTGGGGACGGGGGGGCTGGAGGCCCAGCAGGCGCTGGAGTCCGCGCTCAAGGACCCCAGCTGGCGGGTGCGCTGGGCCGCGGTCCGGGCGGGTGCGCGGAGCCGGGGGCTCACGGAGCGGCGGGCCCTGGCGGATTGGATCATGGACACCCCGCCGGACGCGGACCTGGGGGCCTGTCTCACCGCCGTCCGGGCCGCCGCGGACGCCGGCCGCTCCACCGCGGACTTCCTGAGGGATGCCGGTGCCCGGGGCCCCGCGGCCGCCGCCCGGGTGTGGGCGAGGCGGGACGACGTCCGCCAGGCGCTGTCGCTGGAGATGTACTCGCAGGAGCCGTCCGCGCGGCTCCCGGCGCTCCTGCACCTGGCCACCTTCCAGGGGCGGTCCGCGACGCGCGTGGTGCTGGACGCGGTGGCGTCGAGGCCCGTCGCGGGCGACGCGGTGATGGCGGGGCTCCTCTCCGCCGTCGCCGAGCGGCAGCGCGCGTCCGTGGGCCGGCTGCTCCTCAATGAGGCGAAGCCCCCGGACGAGGCGGTCATCAACCGGCTCTTCGCCGTGTACTCGCGCGAGCTGGATGCCCTGCGGCCGGACCTGTCGGCCGGCGACGTGCAGCGTCGGCGCACGGCGGTGGCCACCCTGCGCCGCTACGGCCCGCTGGCGAAGCGGGAGCTGGAGGGGGCGCTGGGGGACGCCGACGGACGGGTGCGCGAGCTGGCGGCGCGGGGCCTGTCGGAGTCCGCCGGGAAGCCCCTGCGGGACGTGGCGCTCCAGGGCGTGAAGGACGCGGAGTCCTCGGAGGCCGCCCGGCCGTGGCTGGGCGCCATGGCCCATGAGAAGGGGTGCTTCGCCTTCCTGCGGGACGTGGCGGAGGGGCGCCATGCCCGGACGCCGGAGGTCCAGGGGGAGGCGGTGGCCTTCCTGGGGGACTGCTCGGAAGGTCCGCCTCCCACGAAGCGGCTGGCGCCCTTCCTCGCGTCGAACGTGGTGCCGGTGCGCGCGGGCGCGGTGCGGGCGTTGGGAGCGCTGCCCCGGAACGTCGACGCGATGGTGCTGGCGGAGCAGGCGCTGGAGGACGGCGCGCCGGAGGTGGTGGTGGCCGCGCTGGACGTGCTGGCCGCCTACCGGCAGCCCTCGCGAGGGGACGAGGCCGCGGGCCTGCTGGCGTCGGAGCACCCGGTGGTGCGCGCGGCCGCGGCGCGGGCGCTGGAGTTCGTGGGTCGCTCCGCGCACGTGCGCGTCCTGGCCGAGCGCCTGCGCGGGGACCCGGTGGCGGACGTGCGCATCGCGGCGGCGCGGACGCTGAGCACGCTGGGCGGACCTCACGCGGTGGCGGCGCTGAGCGAGGCCGCCGCGCACGACGCGGACACGCATGTGAAGCACGTGTCGGAGGAGGGCCTGCGGCGGCTGGGCTTTGGCCGCTGAGCGCTGGCGCATGAGCTCATGCGGCGTCGGTAGTCTTGAGGGTTCGGGCTTCGGCCGCTGAGCGCTGGTGCACGTGGCATCGAGCCCTATGGATGCAGGCTTCGGCCGCTGAGCGCTGGCGCACAGGCGCACGCGGCGTCGGGAGCCATCGAGGAGTCAGTCTCCCAATGTTGAGCGCTGGCGCGCGAACGCACGCGTCGCGAGCGGCCCTTGCGCGTTCAGGCTTCGGCTGCTGGTGGCCTGCCGGCCGGCGGGGCGCGGAAGGGCCGGAGAAGAGACCGCTCCCCATGGCCCCTGTCCGGTGCTTACGGGCCGCTGATGGCCTTGGCGTCCACGCGGTTCCGGCCCGCGTGCTTGGCCCGGTAGAGGTACTTGTCCGCGGCGGAGATGAGGTCCTCCGGCTGGGAGAAGTCCGAGTCCAGGAGCGTCGCCACGCCCAGGCTGATCGTCACCTTGATGGGCGTGCCGCTGAAGATGAAGTCCGCGCGGTCCACCGCCACACGGCAGCGCTCCGCGCACGCCAGGGCCGCGTCCTCCGCGGACTCGCGCAGCATCAGCGCGAACTCCTCGCCGCCGTAGCGCGCGAGCAGGTCCTCGGTGCGCACCGTGTCGCTCACCCGCTGCGCGATGCGCGTCAGCACGAAGTCCCCGGCCGGGTGGCCGTACACGTCGTTGATGCGCTTGAAGTGGTCCACGTCGAAGAGCACCAGCGACAGCGGCACGCGGTGGCGCAGGCAGTACGCGAACTCCTTGCGCACCGTCTCCATGAAGTACTTCTTGTTGTAGACGCGGGTGAGGCCGTCGCGCGTGGCGGACTCGTAGATGCTGCGCTGGTACTGCTCCTCCAGCGCGTCCTGGATGCTGAACTTCAGCACCGTGTTGGAGCCGATCTGGATCTTGTCGCCGTCGTACAGCGGCGCCGCGCTCACCTTCAGGCCGTTGAGGTACGTGCCGTTGGTGCTGCCCAGGTCCACCAGTTGGAAGCGGCCGTCGCCAATGGCCACCACCTTCGCGTGCTTGCGGGAGATGCCGTCGTCCTCCACCTGGAACTGGGCCTCCGAGCTGCGGCCCAGCACCACCTCCGAGCGGTCCAGCTTGAACATCCGCCCGATGCCTGCGGCGGACTTGGCGCTGATGACGATCAGATAGGCGCTCTGCTGCTGGGCGCTGCCCAGCAGGTCCGAAATGGAATGGACGGAAGTTTTCTCCTCGGACATCGCGCCTCCCATCTTACGGGCCGCCTTTTCACGGCGGCAAGCACACCCACGCTCCTTTCACGCACCCGGTGTCAGGCGACCCGCCCCACCCGCGTGGGCCGGCGCCTTTGTTTCGCGGGTGGAGGAACTGTCGGCCGCCCGACGGACAGCTCGCCGGCCACGGGCGTCCGGAGGAAGCGCGCGAGGGCCTCGCCTCCCCGGGGGTGCTCTGCCAGCCCCTGCATCAGCTTCACCAGCGCCGCCGACGGGGTCATGTCCGCGCCGCCCACGGCCCCCTCCGCCAGGGCCCTGGCCCCGGACTCATAGAGCGTGAGGTCCACCCCGTTGCGGTAGGACTGGCTCACCACCAGCACCGGGACGCCCCGCTCCCGCGCCTGGACGAAGAGGGGCAGGAGCGACCGGCCCAGCTCCGGCGCGATGGGCACGTTGCCCGCCCCGTAGGCCTCCACCACCAGCCCCTTCACGTGCGGCAGCAGTTGCAGGGGCAGGGCGGGGTCCAGCCCCGGGTACACCTTCAGGAGGAAGACGCGCGGATCCAGCTTCTCGTGGAGCCGGAAGGGGCCCCGGGAGGGGAGGCCCTTCTCGAAGGTGGCGTCCACGCCCAGCGTGCCCAGCACCGGGAAGTTGGGGCTCTCGAAGGCGTCGTACTCGGCCACCTTCACCTTGCGCGTGCGGTTGCCCCGGTACAGGTGCGAGTCGAAGCAGATGGTCACCTCGCGAGGCCCCTGGAGCGCGGAGAGCACCGCGTCGATGAGGTTCAGCCGGGCGTCCGAGCGGATCTCCCCCAGCGGCCGCTGCGAGCCCGTCAGCACCACCGGGCAGGGCGGATTGCGCAGCATGAATGACAGCGCACTCGCGGTGAAGGCGAGCGTGTCCGTTCCGTGGGTCACCACCGCCCCGTCGAACTCCGGGAGCCGGCGGTGGAGGTGGGCGGCCATCCGGCTCCAGAGCTCCGGCTGCATCTCCGAGCTGTCCAGGTTGGAGAACAGCTCGAGCTCGATGTCGGCCAGCTGGAACAGCTCCGGGGCTCGCTTGCGGAGCGTTTGGAAGAAGGCCGCGGGACGCAGGGCGGAAGGCCGGCCACCGGCCATTCCGAGCGTGCCTCCCGTGTGAAGCAGCAGGACTCTGGGCATGGGCGAGGGGCCGTCTGCCAAAGGCTGCCTTGCTTTACAAGCCCGGCGCGCGTGGCTAAACCCCGGGGCCGTGCTCCTCCCTCGATGGAAGCGTGTTGCTCCCGTGCTGGCCGCGGCGACCCTGATGGGCGCTGGCTGCACCAAGAGCGCGGAAGTCCCCGCCGCCACCGCCAAGGCGCCGGCGCCGGCCGCCGCCCCGGCCCCCGTTGCCGCCCCGGCCGCGAGCCCCGCCGCCGCGGAAGCGCCGTCGTCGGATCCGGCGCAGGCGCTGACGGGCATCCCCGGCATGGACTTCTCCGCGCTGCCGCCCGCGGCCAAGCGCGAGCTGGCGACGGTGTTCAGCGACGAGTTCTGCTACTGCGGCTGCCCCCACTCGCTGGGGGCGTGCCTCAAGCAGCACACGCCCTGCAAGCACGCGAAGCGGATGGCGCGGCTGTCCGCGCGGCTGGTGGCCGAAGGCGGGCCCGCGAGCGAGGTCATCGTCACGCTGTCCAAGTACTACGCGTCCTTCCGCGAGCCGCGCGTGCAGCTCAAGGTGGATCCGCGCATGTGCCAGGGGGACGCCAACGCGCCCGTGACGGTGGCGGAGTTCTCCGACTTCGAGTGCCCCTACTGCGGCAAGGCCCGGCCCATCCTGGAGGCCTTCGCGAAGAAGCACTCCAGCGAGGTGCGCTTCTGCTACCTGCCGTTCCCGCTCTCCATGCACGCCAACGCCATCCCCGCCGCGCAGGCGGTGCTGTGGGCGCGCGACCAGGGCAAGTTCTGGCAGATGCACGACGCCCTCTTCGGCCAGCAGGAGAACCTCAAGCCGGAGGCGCTGCCCGCGCTGGCGAGGTCGGTGGGCCTGGACGGGGACAAGCTGGCCGCGGTGTTGAAGACGGATCAGTACAAGGACGAGATTGACGGCTTCCACGCGCAGGGGCGCATGGCTGCCATCAACAGCACTCCGTCCGTGTTCTTCAATGGACGTGCCTACGAGCTGGGCTTCCAGGAGGGGCAGCTCGAGCACAGCATGGAGGACGAGGTGGAGTGGCGCGCGAACAACAACGCGTGGGCCGCCGACTGACGCTTCGATGACCCAACGCTTCCGCATCGATGGCGCCGCGCAGCTGGTCCCCGAGGACCGGACCGGCATCCCCGCGCTCGCGGGACGCTCGGGGACGTACGCGCTGATGCCCACCGCGCCCGACCTGCTGGTGTTCTCCCGCATGCCGCCGGAGGGGGGCTCCATCCCCACGCCGCGCGTGGTGCTGTCGGGGGACGCGGGCGGCTTCCCGCTGTCGGACCTCATCGCGTTCCTCAGCCAGTCGCGCTGGAGCGGCGTCATCCGCGTGCACACGCCGGGCGGTGAGCGCTCGCTCACGCTGCGCGAGGGCGAGGTGCGCGGCGCCACCTCCGAGGAGCCCGCGGACCGGCTGGGCGAGGTGCTGGTGCGGCTGGGCTACGCGGACCGGGCGCAGGTGGAGGCGGTGCTGCGCGAGCAGTCCGCGGCGAAGCTGGGCCGGGCGCTGGTGGAGAAGGGCGTGCTCCAGGCGCACGACCTCTTCAAGTGCGTCACCCACCAGGTGAGCGAGATCTTCCACGCCATCGTGCTGTGCCGCGAGGGCGCGTTCTTCCTCATCGATCAGCCGCTGGACGACAAGCCGGGCCACTCCCTCCAGCTGTCCACGCAGA
The DNA here is from genome assembly GCF_041903675.1 of Corallococcus sp. RDP092CA. NCBI lineage: Bacteria > Pseudomonadati > Myxococcota > Myxococcia > Myxococcales > Myxococcaceae > Corallococcus > Corallococcus sp. RDP092CA. Next base: position 189,111 of record NZ_JAYESI010000008.1, read on the forward strand.
GCCTGCTGATGGACAGCATCCGGAAGATCGATGAGATGGCGCACTTCCGGAAGCGCATCCCCCACGGCCGCCTGTACGTGGCGCGCAAGCGTCCGTCCGACGGCAAGCTGGAGGAGGACGAGGACCGCGTGCTGGGCATGCTGGACGGGCGGCGCACGGTGCTGGAGCTGGGGCACGCGGCGCGGCTGTCCGAGTTCGACATCACCAAGGTCGTCTTCCGCCTGCTGGAGGGCGGCTTCGCGGGGCTGATGGACAAGCCGGCGGGGGCTCCCAGCTCGGCCGCGGCGCAGGAGAAGGTGGCCACGCCGCGCGCGCGTCCGGCGGCGCGCGCGACGCCTCCGGTGGATGCCCGGCCGGTGGCGCGCGTCTTCAACTTCATCTTCCGGGAGATCCGCGACGAGGTGGCCCGCTCCGGCATGGACCGCGAGTTCATCGCGGCGGCCAACGCGGCGCTGTCCAACCAGGCGCTGTCGTCGTCGCCGGTGCTGGAGGGGCTGGCGTTCGCGGCGGACGGGAGCCTGCCGGAGGGCCGGTTGATGGAGGCCTTCGACAAGCACCGCGCCCAGCTGGGCAGCGAGCCGCTGGCCTCTTTCCGTCAGGCGCTGAGCGACGTGATGTTCTTCCTGCTCTTCCAGGCGGGGGAGCTGTTGGAGTCGCGCGCGGATGAGGACCTGGCCCGCAGGGTGAAGGAACTCCTGGCCACGCTCGAGGCGCCGTGACGGACACCGGCTTCCCGAGGTTGACCGCGGGCGTGCCCGGGTGCGGCGGCGCGTTCAAGCTCACGCCCGAGGACTTCGAGGTGGAGGAGCTGCCCGCGTACCTGCCGTCCGGCGAGGGCACGCACCTGTACCTCTGGGTGGAGAAGCGCGGCCGGGACACGCGCGAGGTGGTGCGCGCGCTGGCGTCCGCGCTGGGCGTGCGCGAGGACGACATCGGCGCCGCGGGGATGAAGGACCGGCAGGCGGTGACGCGGCAGTGGCTGTCCGTGCCCGCGAACGCGGAAGCGCGCCTGCCGGAGTTCGCGCTCGACGGCGTCCGCGTGCTGGAGGCGAAGCGCCATGGCAACAAGCTGCGCACCGGCCACCTGCGGGGGAACCGCTTCCGGCTGCGGCTGCGCGGCGTGAAGGACCTGGGCGCGGCGCGCGAGTCCTTCGCCCGGCTGTCCGCGCAGGGCGTGCCCAACTACTTCGGAGAGCAGCGCTTCGGGCGGGCCGGCGACAACGCGGACCTGGGGCGGATGCTCATCCTGGGGCAGCGGCTGCCGAAGCGGCCGGACCGCTTCCAGCGCAAGCTGTACCTGTCCGCCTTCCAGTCGCGCCTCTTCAACCAGGCGCTGGCCGCGCGGCTCACCGCGGGCACCTTCGCCACGGCGCTGTGGGGCGACGTGCTGCGCAAGGAGGAGACGGGCGGCCTCTTCGTGTGCGAGGCGCCGGACGTGGACGGCCCGCGCGTCGCCGCGTTCGAGGTGAGCCCGGCGGGCCCGATGTTCGGCCCGAAGATGACCGCCGCGAAGGGCGAGGTGGCGGAGGCCGAGGCCCGGCTGCTCGCGGAGGCGGGCGTCGCGCTGAGCGACTTCCAGCGCGGCGGCGACGAGACGGAGGGCACGCGCCGCCCGTACCGCGTGCGGCTGGGCGCGGCGGAGCTCACGGCGGACGGCGAGGACGCGCTGCTCACCTTCGAGCTGCCGCGCGGCGCCTACGCCACCGAAGTGCTGCACGAACTGCTCAAGGACGGCTGAGGCCGCCGGCGTGCGCGGGCGCGGCGCCCGGGCGATGCCCCGCGCTGGATCGCGCGTTCGCGCTGCGGCCCCGCGGAAGGGCGCGAGGGCTGCTGCGCCCTGGCGCTGTCTCGTGCCTTGGAAACGACCGCGCCGTCCTGGGCGCGAGGGCTGCTGCGCCCTGGCGCTGTCTCGTGTCCTGGAAACGACTGCCTCTCCCAGGGCGCGAGGGCTGCTGCGCCCTGGTGCTGTCCCCTGCCCTGGAAACGACCGCGCCTCCCTGGGCGTGAGGCCCGGGGAGGCGCGAAGGGGCGCTGCTCGTCCCGCCTCCGTCCGTGAGACGGAAGCGGGGTGGGCCGTCACGTCACTGCCGGACGACGTTGAACTCCGTGCGGCGGTTGAGCGCGCGGCCCGCCTTCGTGTTGTTGGGGGCCACGGGCTTCGCCTCTCCGAAGCCCACGGCCTCCATGCGCCCCGGATCGATGCCGCGCTTGAGCAGCTGCGCCATCACCGCGTCCGCGCGCTTCTGCGACAGCTTCAGGTTCGTCGCGTCGTTGCCCAGCGAGTCGGTGTGGCCCTCGATGCGCATCTTGCGGATCCACGGCGCGTCCTTCAGCGCCTGCGCCACCTCGTCCAGGATGCTGGTGCTCTGCTTGCCGATGATCTTCGCGGAGCCGGTGCCGAAGAGGATCTGCTTCTTGATCTCGATGCGGTCCCTCTTGACGATGACCATCTTGTACTGCTTGGCGCAGCCGCGCTCCTCCTTCACGCCCGGGTCGTCCGGGCACGCGTCCAGGCGGTCCACCACGCCGTCGCCGTCGCGGTCCGGATCCGGGCAGCCGCCGTTCTCCTGCGGACCGGTCTCATTCGGGCACTTGTCCTGCGCGTCCGGCACGCCGTCGCTGTCGTTGTCCAGGTCCGGGCAGCCGTCCTCGTCCTGGAAGCCGTCCTTGTCCTCCGGCTCGTCCGGGCACTTGTCCTTGTCGTCGTTGATGCCGTCCCCGTCCTTGTCCACGATGGGGCAGCCCAGGTTCTGCAGCGGGCCGGGCTCGTTGGGGCACTTGTCCGTGCCGTCCACGATGCCGTCCATGTCGTTGTCCAGGTCGGGGCAGCCGTCCTCGTCCTCGAAGCCGTCCTTGTCCTCCGGCTGGTCCGGGCACTTGTCCACGTTGTCCAGCACGCCGTCGCCGTCGCGGTCCTTGGGGGCCTCCGGCGGGCAGCCGTCGTTCTCCGCCACGCCGGCGATGAGCGGGCACTTGTCCTGCGCGTCCAGCACGCCGTCGTTGTCGTTGTCCGGGTCCGGGCAGCCGTCCTGGTCCTGGAAGCCGTCCACGTCCTCGGCCTGCTCGGGGCAGGGGTCGTCCTTGTCCAGGACGCCGTCGCCGTCGCTGTCCGTCTCCTCGATGCTGACCACCACCTGCTGCTGGGGCTGGGCGGGCTGCTCCGGCTGGGCCTGCGGCGCCTCCGGGCGGTCGCGCACCAGCACCTGGCGCGGGCCGCAGTTCTTGGACAGCTCCAGCGCGCGCTTGATGGCCGTGTCGGCGGTCCTCACGTGCTGGGCGGCGCGCGTGCTGTTGCCCTGGCTGAGCTCGCCGCGGGCGAAGTCGAGGTTGGCCTCCGCGGTGGCCAGCTCCGCGGGCGCGCAGCGCAGGGCGCCGCCGCGGCGGGCGCGCTCCACGTCGGCGGTGAGCACCTCCGTGTCAGCGCGGATCTTGTTGCCGCTGACGCAGGCGAGGGAGGTGAGGAGCAGGGTGAAAAGCGCGGACTGGGTCAGACGCTTCATCGGGGAGCGCTCGGGCGTCACGGGTTCTGGGGGCGGCCCTGGGAGTCGCCGCCGTTGTTGGCCGCGGACATGGCCTTCTCACGCGCCTCGTTGGCGAAGCGCGAGGCCTTCACCGCGAAGTCCACGCCGGCCTGGTAGTCCGAATAGCCGACCTCCTCCCGCGCCTTCTGCAGGTAGAGGTTGGCGGCCGTCCACTCGTAGGGGGCTTCCTTCTCCGCTCCGGCGGTGCGCGCGGCCTGGATCTGCACCTCGGCGTCGAGGATGTTGGACGTGGACTTCACGGGGCCACATGCGGTCAGCACGCCCGCGAACGCCAACAGGAGCGACTGCTTCGTCATCACGGGGGCCTCGGTCGACAGAGCGGAGGGATAGGCCGTCGGTCGTATCAATCGCCTCCGGGGGGGTCAAGAATCGGGCGGTTGGCGTGGAGCAGGGGGCCGGGCGGGAGGGTGGACTTTGACGGCGGGGGCCGCGCTTGCCACCATCCCGCCCCTGTGCGTCCACCGTCCGTCCGTGCCCTGCTCGTCGTGCTGCTGTTGCCCCTGACCGCCCTCGCCGGCCCGGGGGCCGCGTCCAAGAAGGCCCAGGGCCGCGCGGAGGCGGACATCGTCCTCGCCCAGGTGGCCAACGGCGCCCCCGTGCCCCCCGCCACGTCCCGCCTGCGCTACCTGCGCCAGGAGGCCTACGCGGCCGAGGAGATCGGCCCGATGCTGCGCACCACCTACGACGAGCGCACCCGCCGCAACCTGGTGGCGCTCCTGGCGTCCCTGGGCGCGCGCACGGGGGAGGCCACGCTGGCGAAGCTGGCGTCGGACGAAGACAGCACCGTGCGCATGTACGCGGCGCAGGGGCTGGCCCGGCTGGGTAGCCGCAACACCGCCGCCGTGCTGCCGCTGCTCCAGGACAAGAGCAGCGGCGTGCGCCGCGAGGCCGCGCGGGCCCTGGGCGCGTCCAAGAACGCCAAGATGGGCAAGCCGCTGATGGCCGCCGCCAGGGATGAACAGGACCTGGAGGTCCGCGCGGCGCTGCTGGAGGCCGCGGGCGCCAGCGGTGACGCGAAGCAGAAGGCCGCGCTCAAGGCGTACCTGGACAGCGACTCGGAGGGCACGCGCTTCGCCGCGGCGCGGGGCCTGTGCCGGCTGGGCGCGCCCGAGGGCTTCGCCTTCGCGCAGAAGCTCTTGGGCAACAGCGACAAGTTCGTGCGCCGCCAGGGGCTGGTGCTCTTCGAGGGCGTGGCGGCGAAGAAGGCCAGCCCCGTGCTGACGCCGCTGCTCAAGGACGCGGACCGCACCGTGGCCGCCACCGCCGCGCGCGTGCTGTACCAGGGCGGCGACGCCGCGTCGCTGGACTGGCTGGTGCTCGCGTCGTGGAACGCCAAGGGCGAGGAGAAGCTCGTCTACGAGAAGGAGCTGGAGACGCTCCAGCTCGCGGATGACCGCCGCAAGGCCATCCTGCGCAAGGCCGGGGTGGCGCCGTGAGCGTGTGGGGTGTCTGCGCGCTCGCGCTCCTGGCCCAGGCCCCCGCGAAGCCGGCCCCGCCCCCCGAGGCCGCGCCCCCGGCGCGCGCGGTGCCCGCGTCGCTCACCGCTCCTGTCCCTCCGGCCGCCACCGCGCCGCCGCCCGTGCGGGAGAACGGCTGGAGCGGGCTCACGCCCGAGCAGCGCGCGGCCCTCATCGCGGACAGGGCCGACGCCCCGCTCGCCGAGCGCCTCCTGGGCATGAGCGAGAGGTTCCTCAACACGCCCTATGTCCTGTCGCCGCTGGGGGAGGGGCAGGGCGTGGACCCCGACCCCACCTTCCGCCTGGACGCGGTGGACTGCCTCACCTTCGTGGAGGAGACGCTGGCCCTGGGCCTCGCGCGCGGCGAGTCCGAGGTGCCGGCGCTCCTGGAGCGGATCCGCTACGCGAGCACGCCCACCTACGAGGATCGCAACCACCTGATGGAAGCGCAGTGGCTGCCCAACAACATCAAGAAGGGCCTGCTGGTGGACGTGACGCGCCGGTACGCGAAGGCGGACACCGTCACCGTCACCAAGACGCTCACCGCGCACACCTGGCGGTCGAGGTCGTCCATGGCGCTGCAACTGCCCCGCGAGCGCCAGCCGGTGGGCACCTACACCCTGGACATGATTCCGTTGGACAAGGTGCTGGAGCACGCGCGCGGCGTGGCGTCCGGCACCATCCTGGTGGTGATGCGCGAGGACCTGCCCCTGAAGGCCACGCGCATCACCCACCTGGGCTTCGTGGTGCAGAAGAAGAAGCGCACGTACCTGCGCCACGCGTCCAAGGGCGGCTACAACCGCGTGGTGGACGAGGACCTGGAGACGTTCCTCGCCCGCAACGCGCGCTATGACAAGTGGAAGGTGACGGGCGTGAGCCTCTTCGAGGCCCGGCGCCCGCCCGCCGCGCTCGCGTCCCAGCCCGCGACGGCGGGGAGCAGCGCGACCGTGGGCGCGCCCTGACGGCGGAGCGCTAGAGGACCGGGGGCGCGCGGTCCACCGGCGCCTGGCGGGTGCGCTCGTCCTCGAGCTCCTCCTCCTCGGCCGCGCGGCCGGCCTCGTCCGCGTAGACGCGCTCCTGGAGCTTCTCCTCCTCCAGGATGCTGGCGGCGCGGCGCTGCTCGGTGTCCGGCACCAGCAGCTCCCACCAGGGCAGCAGGTTGCCCGTGGTCAGCTCGTCCACCACGCCCGAGCGGCCAGGGCGCACGATGAACGGGATGCGGTGCTCGTCCAGCACGTCCGCGAAGATCTGGGCCGTGACGGGGTCGTCCGCGATGCCCGCCCGCACGAAGCGGCGCTGATCCAGCTCATGGGGCAGGGGCAGCCCGCGCTCGCGCATCTCCTCCGCGGACACGAGCGGTGGGTGGTTGGGGCAATCCGTGCAGTCCACGACACTGTCCTGATACTCCGAGCCACACCGTGCGCAGTACCTCATGGGGCCCTCCTGGGCGATGGCTGGAATGTTAGGAACGGCTCGCGCGGATGGCAGGCGGCGCCCGCGCGAAAACATCCTCAGTGCCGCGCCGCGTCTCCCAGCTCGCCCACCATGCGGCTCAGGCGCTCCACGTCGATGGGCTTGCGCAACACGGCATCGCAGTAGTCCGCGCCCTCCACCTGCGCGTAGCCGGAGACCAGGACGACGCGGGCGTTGGGCTCTCGCTCCTTCACCTGCTGCGCCAGCTCCGTGCCGTTCATCCCCGGCAGGGATTCATCCGTGACCACGACGTCGGGGTGCGTGGCCTCGAACGCCTTCAGGCCCGCCACGCCGTCCGACGCGGTGGTGACCTCGAAGTCGTCCTCCAGGAGCTCCGCCAGCAGCTCGCGGCTGTCCCCGTCGTCCTCCACCAGCAGGACCTTGATTCGCTCGGCATCCATGCGACTAGGGCAACCCACCGCCCCGCGGGATTCGTCCCATGTGTCCCGGGCGGGATGAGGTCCGGTCGGCCGCTTCCGGGGAGGGCAGGCGGGAGGGCTTGCGACAGCCCCTCACGGGCGGGCGGGGGACTGCCCATGTTTGTCCCCGGAGGTGAATCCATGAAGGTGCAGCTGCGGGGAGTGCATCTGGGGCTGTCGGACAACCTGAAGCAGTATGTGGACACGCACCTGGTGGCCCACATCGAGCGCTTCGCCGAGGACGAGGCGTCGGAGATCGAGATCGCGCTCGTGGACATCAACGGGCCCAAGGGCGGCGTGGACAAGGAGTGCCGCGTGACGGTGCGCATGCCTGGATTGGAGGCGGTGCACGTGACGGAGACGTCGGAGACGTTGTTCCAGGCCATCGACGCAACGCGTGACCGCCTGGAGAAGGCCATCAAGCGCGCGCTGGAGCGGCGCCGCGAGGCCAGGACCCACGGTCTGCCGTACGACCTGAACGCGGACGCGTCGACCTACTAGCGGCCGGCTGCATCGCGGTGTGACAGACCGAAGGGCCCGGGAATTCCGGATGCCAGCCAGGCATCCGGCCCCCGGGCTCCTTCGAGCCAGTTCCTTGCTGGGGTCGAACGGTGGACGCTATAAGCGGACCCCTCACCCCTGGGCTAAAGGACGGCGATGGTCCGCCTCAAGTTCCTGCTGTTCGCACTCCTGGTCCTCGGACTGGGCCTGGCTCACCTCCCGACGCTGTCGGCGCCTCAGGGTGCGCGCGCGGTGGAAGGTGCGTCGCTCCAGGCCGCGTCGGGCACCGGCGAGGTCGCGCGTCGCGTGGATGCACGCCGCGTGGAAGTGCAATCCCTGGCGCTGAAGCTCGCCGCCAGCCCCCAGCTGGCCGCCGCCGTGAGCGCGCTGCATCCGGCGCCGGTGGCGAAGTCCCCGCGCGACCGCTACGGCTCGAAGGACGCGGAGGAGCCGGCCGGGCTGCTTCCGCTCACTGCTGAACGTTTCGGCGCGCTGCGCACGGCCGCGCAGGCCAGCCTGCCGCCGGAGCTCCAGGGCGCGGTGGTGGCGGTGGTGGCCGGCGACGCGAGCTTCCATGCGCGCGCGGACGCCGAGCCCTCCTCGGACGCGGCCGCGCTGGACGTCGCGGCGCTCGCCAAGGCGGGCACGTCCGTGGTGGACGCCTTCGGGGCGCCGCACGTGTTCGCGTCCGTGCCGCTCGCGTGGAGCGGCGAAGGGACGCCCGTGCCGGCGCTGACGCTGGTGGTGGGCGCGCCCCTGGCCGTGGACGCCGCGGTGCAGGGCGCGGTGGACGCGACCGGCGCGGCCGCGGTGGGGCTCGTGCAGGGGGACAAGGTGGTGGGCGGCGCGGGCGCGGAGAAGGCCCGGCTGGAGGGCTCGCTGCCCCGGCTCGCCGCGGGCGCCAGGGACACGGTGCTGGAGTCGGGTTCGCTCCAGGCGCTGGGCCCGGTGCAGCTGCCCGCCTTCACCCACGGCGACGCGATGGGCGGCCAGGCGCCGCTGTTCGTGGGCTCGCGCCAGGCGCTGGCGGGCACGCCGTATGAAGTCGTGGTCATCGCGGGCACGGCGGCGACGCTGGCCCCGCTGGCCGCGTACCAGGGCACCGCGCTGCTCGCGCTGGGCGGCCTGTTCGTGCTGAGCCTGGTGTGGATGGCGCTGATGGGCGGGAGCAAGAAGGCCTCCGACGAGGAGGCCGTGACGGGCGGTTCGGACACGCTCGGCTGGTCCGCGGCGATGGCCGCGCAGCCGTCGTCCGTGTCCGCCGCGCAGCCCGCGCCCCAGCCGGCGACCACCACGTCGCCGCCGGCGCCGGCCGCCGTGGCCCCCGTGGCCGCGGATCCGTTCGCGTCGGCGGCTCCCCCGGAGCCCCTGTCCAACCCGTTCGCGTCGGCGGCTCACTCGGAGCCGGTGTCGAACCCGTTCGCGTCGGCCGCTCCGCCGGCCGCGGATCCGTTCGCTGGCGCGGATGCGTTCCCGTTCCCGGGCGCTCCGGCGCCGGCCGCGGATCCGTTCGCGATGCCGCCGCCCCAGGCCGCGCCGCTGGCGGATCCGTTCGCGATGCCGCCGCCCCAGGCCGCCGCGCCCTCGCCGTTCGGGGCTCCGCCGGCCGCGGATCCGTTCGCGGGCGTGGAGTCGTTCCCGTTCCCGTCTCCGCCCGCGGCCTTCCCGCCGCCGGCCGCGGAGCCGTTCGCGCCGCCTCCGGCGTACGCGCAGGGCGGCGCGGTGCCCTTCGAGCACCCGGCCCCCCCGTCCGAGCCCCTCGCTCCGGCGGCGCCGCGCCACGGCGCGTTCGCCTTCGAGGATCAGCCCACGGCGGCGTACTCGCTCCAGCAGGCGGCCAATCCGTTCGCGCTGGCGGCGGCGCAGTCCTCCGAGCCGGAGTCCCCGGAGACGACGCGCGTGGCGGCGATTCCGCGCGAGCTGCTCCAGGCCAGCACCCGGCCCACCTCGGAGGCCATCCCCATGCCGGCGCCGCGCCCCAACGGGCCGCAGGCCGTGCCGCTGCCCATGCCGGGCGTCAACACCGCGGCCGCGGCGGCGCTGTCGGAGGAGCAGCACTTCCAGGACGTCTTCCGCGAGTTCGTCACCACGCGCGAGCGCTGCGGTGAGCAGGCGGACGGCCTGACCTACGACAAGTTCGTGCAGAAGCTGCGCAAGAACAAGGAGCAGCTCGTCACGAAGTACGCGTGCAAGACGGTGCGCTTCCAGGTCTACGTGAAGGAGGGCAAGGCCGCCCTCAAGGCGACGCCCGTCAAGGACTGACGGCCGCGCCCCCCGTGCGGTGCCCGGAGGCCCGGGACCTCCTCTGGGGGAGGTGCCGGGCCTTCTTGCGTGGGCCTGGAGTCCGTCAGCTCGCGCGGGGAAGGACGACGCTGAAGCGGGCGCCGTGGCCGGGCTCGCCGCCCACCTCCAGGCGGCCGCCGTGCTCCTGGAGGATGCGCGCGGCGATGGCGAGCCCCAGGCCGGTGCCTCCGTCCTTGGTGGTGAAGTAGGGCTCGAAGACGCGGGCGCGGTGCTCCAGGGGGATGCCGGGGCCCTGGTCCTCCACCTCGACGATGGCGTCCGTGTCGGTGCCCTTCACGCGCACGCGCAGCGCGCCGCCCTTGCCGGCCATCGCCTCCTCGGCGTTCTTCACCAGGTTGACGAGCACCTGGGTGAGCTGGTCGCGATCCGCGCGGGCCACCACGCCCGCATGGAGCGTGGGCTCCAACTGGATGCCTTCCGGGGGCGCGGCGTACAGCGACAGGACGCCCTGGGCCAGCTCTCCCAGGTCCACCGGCGCGAGCTGGGGCTTGGGCAGGCGCGCGAAGCGGCTGAACTCGTCCACGATGCGCCGCAGCCGCTCCACCTCCTCCAGCACCACGCCCGCGCTCTCCTTGAAGAGGGTGGGGAAGCTGGGGTGGCCCGCCTCGTGCGCGGCCATCAGCGTCTCCAGCGACATGCGGATGGGGGTGAGGGGGTTCTTGATCTCGTGGGCCAGGCGCCGGGCGACCTCCTGCCACGCGGCGATGCGCTCGGTGGCCATGAGCCGTTCGGTGGTGTTCTTCAGCTCGGACGTCATGTGGTTGAACGTCCGGACCAGCTCTCCCACCTCGCCGGTGGCGCGGGACGTCACCTGGACGTCCAGCGCGCCCTCCGCGACGCGGCGGGCGCCAGAGGTGAGGGCCTCCACGGGCCGCGTCATCCAGCGCGACACCAGGAGGCCCAGCAGCGCCGCGAAGCCCAGGCCCAGGCCCGCGAGCAGGAGGAACGCGCGCATGACGCCCTCCTCGGCTTCGCGCGCGGCGGCGCGGCTGAAGGTGAGGCGCACGGAGGCCGCGTTGCCCAGGGGCAAGACCTGCTCCACGGTGGGCGGGGCCGCGCTGCCCGCGTGCGCGACCTGGGCGTCGCCGGACAGGAGCGCCACGTCGGATTGCGTGAGGCGGGCGAGGTGCTGGGCCAGGCCGTCGTCCAGCACCACGCCGCCCACGGCCCACAGGCGCACGTCGCCGTAGTCCACGGGCCGCGCGGTGACGAGGGCGGGGACCTGACGGAGGCCCGCGTCGCCTCGCACGTCCACGCGCACGGTCACCAGCCTGGGGGACTTCTCCTTCGTCACGGCGAAGAGGGCGGGGTCCGGGTCCCCGCGGCGCGCGGGCAGGTGGCCCGAGGACAGCACGGTGCCGTCGCGGTCGAAGAGGGTGAGCACGGTGAGGCCGCGGCTCTTCATCAGGCCCTCGGCGGTGTTGGCCTGGATGACGCGCAAGGGGGCCGTGCGCGCGTCGCGCACGAGGTCCTCCATGGCGGGGCTCTCCACCAGCTCCTCGACGGCGCGGCGCGCGTTGGCGGCGGAGCGCTCCAGCGATTCCTGCGCGGAGGCGGTGGCGGCCGTCATGCGCGCGTCGAGCTCACGCGACAGCGTGTCGCGCAGGCGCGTCAGCGTGAGGGGAACGACGATCGCCAGCGGCACCAGCGCGAGCAGGGCGAAGGCGAGCGCGAGCCGGGTCCTCAGGCGCATGCGGGCCGGTCCTTCCTGGGGGCCTGCGTGGCGAGGGGCGTCGGGTCCGGGGTGTGCGGCGCGGCATGGGGAGGGCCCATGGCGGGCCGCCGCATGACGAAGGCGATGCAGGGCGCGTCGTGGCTCTCCGGGCGCCGGGCTCCCCGCATCCGGTGCGCGGTGCGCCGCGTCCTGCCGGCGGCGCTCATGGCCGGCCTCCACCGCCCGAGGCTTCGACGGGCGCGAGCCACGCGCCTTCGAGCACCGGCAGGCCCTGCGCGTCCAGCGCCAGCCCTGTCACCTCCGGCGCCGCGCGCACGGCGAGCCCCTGGGCGTACAGCGGGATGAGGGGCACGGATGGGGCGAGCGCCAGCGCCCGTTCGCGGCTTCGCGCATCCCGGGCTCCCGCGTCCGTCAGCGCCCCGATGGGCGGCAGCTCCACGCCGAGCAGGTCCCTGCGCCCGCCCGCCTCCAGCACCACCGCCAGCGCGGGCCCTGGAATGGGCGGCAGCAGGTACGCGCTGAGCATCAGCTCGAAGTCCCCCTTCGCCTGACGGCTTCGCAGCGCGGCGCGCGACTGGGGCTCCAGCGCGACGGTGTAGCCCTGGTCGTGCAGCTTCACCTGGATGCGCTCGGCCACGGCGCGTTGATCCGCCAGCGCGGCGTCGTAGGCGAGCGTCACCTTGCGACCCGCGCCCGCCGGAGGAGCCCCAGGCCGGGGCCTGGACCCCTGCGGCATCAGCGCGGGCGGCAGCAGGTTCGCCATGGGCACCGCCGGCCCCTTCACGAACAGCCGCGTCAGGTCCTCCCGGTCGATGGCGCTCTCCACCGCCTGGCGGAAGTCCGCGGGCACCTTCCGCGGCGAGTACGCCAGATAGGTCGCGTACAGCGCGGCGCCCGTGAAGGTGTCGGTGTCGGGCGGCATGCCCAGCCCCACCTGCACCTGCCGCGCGGACCACAGCCGCGCGAGGCCCCGCTCATCCGTGGCGGTGAGCGCCAGCCGGTCCAGGTACGGCCGGCCCTCCGGCCACGTGGACTGGGCCTCCAGCACGCCCCGTCCCGCGGCGCTGAACGGGCCCGACGCGGGCGATGGTGGCGTCGCGAGGGCCGGGTGGCACAGCGAGCGCTCCAGGTCGGGCCACGGGAAGGCCAGCGCCAGGTCCAGGTTGGCGCCCGTGGACGTCACCTGACGGCCATCCCCCCGCAGCGGATACAGGAGCGCGCGGTACGGCGACGGCGACTCCGTGGATGACAGCCGCGTCCAGGTGCGGGCCACGGCGGTGGCGCTGGCCGCGGAGGGCATCGCGATGCGCAGGGCCTGCGGCACGGGGCGCGACAGCTCGCGCGCCTGCGTCGGGTGGACCTGACCGCCGGCGTCCACGCGGCACACGGGCCGGGTCAGCAGGCCCAGCAGCGCGGCCTCCATGGGCGTGTCCGCGAGCGGGGGCTCGCCGATTTCAGGTGGACCCGCGTGCGCGACCCGCAGCTCGCCACCGTAGCGCGGACGGCTGGCCGCCAGTGCCGGCGCGGAGGACAGCAGGACGAGGCCCGCGAGGGCGGAGCGGAGCAGCACGCGTCTTCCCTGTCGCGGGCGCGGCGGGCCGCCCGCGCGGCGCGGACCGACCGTGGGGCCATGGTTCTTCATCACGGTGCACCCTGGCGCAGGAGGAACAGCTCGCTCGTGCCGTCCGGCTTCCATGAGCCCACGATGACCTCGCGGCGCTTGTCCCCGTCCAGGTCCGCCGTCACCACGTACAGCGCCCGTCCCGGAGGAAGCGCTCCCTGCCACAGGGGCTCGTGCGCCATCGGGGCGTCGGTCGACAACGACAGCACCCGCAGCGCGTCCGGCGACGGCTGGAGCTGCGGCGACGTGGTGAGCAGCTCCGGCACGCCGTCCCCATCCAGGTCTCCCAGCGCGCTGCCCGCGCCCAGGCCGGACAGCTTCAGGGGCGCGGAGGCGGGCCTCGCGTAGAGCGACGCCGTGCTGTCCGCGTGGACGAACAGCATGCGCGCGCCCGCGAAGCCCGCCGCGCCGAAGGGCGCGGGCACCGTGAGGCTCCGCCCGTCCGCGAGCCGCACCTCGGGCGCGAACACCGTCTGCCCCGGCACGAACGCCCCGCGCTCCGCCGGCCCCATCGGCGCGGCGTCCAGCGTCCCCGCCGGGCGCAGCGTCCCCTTCGCCTTGTCCAGCACCAGCACCTCGCCCCGCGCGTACCGCGTGCTCCAGGCCGCGAGCCTCGGTGGCCCCGTCAGCACCGCCAGCGCGCCGAAGGGCTCGCGCGTCGTCGCCGCGGCCGCCGTGCCCTCCAGCTCCCGCCGCGCGAGCACCCGCCCGTCCGCGCCGAACACCACCACCTCGTGCTCGGTGAGCGCGGCCACCTCATCGCGGCCGTCGCCATCCAGGTCGCCCGCCGCCAGCGCGCCCAGCGGCGCCTCCAGCCGCGCGAACACCGCGCCCAGCAGGCGCACCGGCCGCCGCTGCTGGGGCCCGGGGCCCGCCGCTCCGGACGGCGTCCCCACCGCGGCGAGCGCCAGCACCGCGGCGTCCGCCTCCACGCCCTCGGCCACGGCGGCGGCGGGCTTCGGCGGACGCGTGGGCGTGCGGCCCGACCAGAAGTTCACCCACGTGCCCAGCACGTCGCCCCGCGCCGTCAGCTCGCCGCCCTCCACGTCCAGCGTGAGCCGCGCCAGCGAGCGGGCCCCCTGTTCACGGGCGGCGGCCTCGGCGCGCTCGGGCGGGACGTCCAGCACCACCGGCCCCAGGCTCATCGCCGACAGCCGCGCGGCCAGCAGCGTCCCGAACGCCCGGCGCAGCTCGGGGGAGCTCCCGGACAGGCACAGGGCCACGGGCGCTTCGGCGGGCGCGCCGCGGATGGCGTCCGCGACGGCCACCGCCAGGCGGGCGGACGCGGGAGGCGCGCCTTCGTCCGACTCCGCGAAGGCGGGCAGGGCGAAGGCGAGCGCGAGGACCAGCGAAAGGAGCGAGCGACTCACAGCCCCCTTTTGCCACCTTCCTCCAGGAAGTAGTTGTCCGGCGTCACCTGGCCGGGCGGCGGCGCCTCGGCGGTGGGCTGGGTGCCCTCCAGGTAGGGCTCCATCCGGCCCGGGACCGCGTTGCCCGCCAGCAGCCCCGTGGCCGGGTCGATGCGCACCTGGGTGACACCCGGGGGCACCTCGAAGTCGCGCGCGGGCAGGCCCTCCTCCGCCACCCGCATGAAGTTGAGCCAGATGGGCAGCGCGGCCCGGCCGCCCGTCTCGCTGGCGCCCAGCGGCGTGTTGTCATCGAAGCCCACCCACGCGCTGGCCACCCAGTCCATCGTGTAGCCGTTGAACCACGTGTCCTTGGACTCGTTGGTGGTGCCCGTCTTGCCCGCGGCGGGCCGGTTCAGCTCCCGCACCGCGCGCGCCGAGCCGTCCTCCACCACGCTGCGCATCAGCGACGTGGTGAGGTACGCCACCGCCGGAGGCAGCGTCTCCTCGAAGGCCGGCTGGTGCTCCTCCAGGACCTTGCCCTTCGCGTCGCGCACGCGCAGCAGCGTCAGCGGCTCCGCGTAGCGGCCGTTGGCCTGGAGCGTGGCGTACGCGTTCACGGCCTCCAGCATCGTCACCTCGCCGGTGCCCAGGGCGAGCGTGAGGTTCTCCGGCAGCGCGGAGCGGATGCCCGCGCGGCGCGCGAAGTCGATGGCGGTCGCGGGCGTGACGGCCTCGATGAGCCGCACGGACACGGTGTTCTTCGACTTGCTCAGCGCCGTGCGCAGCGTCATGGGGCCCTCGAAGCGCCCGTCGAAGTTCTTGGGCCGCCACGTCTTGCCCGTGTACGGGTCGCGGATGGACTCCGGCGCGTCGTTCACCATGGAGAGCGGGGTGAAGCGGCCGCTGGCCAGCGCCGCGCCATAGATGAAGGGCTTGAAGGAGGAGCCCGGCTGCCGCTTCGCCTGCGTGGCGCGGTTGAACGACGAGCGCTCCGCGTCGTAGCCGCCCACCATGGCCACCACGTTGCGGTTGGCCGGGTTGATGACCACGAGCCCGCCCTGCACCACGGGCACCTGGTCCAGCGTGGCCTCCACGAAGGCCGGCGCCGGGGGCGCCTTGAGCACGCGCACGAACACCAGCTCCCCGGGCGTGAAGACGTCCGAGATGTCCCTGGGGGCCTTCTTGCCCTTCTGCCGCGCCCAGGTGACGGAGTCGAAGGACACCTCCGCGGTGCGGCCCACCAGGTCCACGCGCGCCACGTTGCGCTTCGGGTCCACCTCCTGGACGTAGCCGGTGAGGCGCAGCCCCTCCTCCATCGGCTTGAGGATGACCTGGCCCACGCGCTCGCGCTCCGGCGACCGGGCCTCCTCTTCCTCCGCGTCCGCGTCCGCGGCGAGGGCGGCGGGCTGCTGCTCCTCGGCGCCTTCCGCTTCCGGCGCGGTGGGGGCCCTGGCCGGAGCCGCGGCGGGCTGCGCGAGCGGCGCCAGGTCCGCGACATAGCCCTGGTCCTTCTGCCGGCGGCCGGCCTCGTCGATGCGCTGGACGATGAGCTCGCGGTAGCGCTTCCACTGGGCCTCGTCCAGCTTGCCCAGCGCGCCCCGGTAGCCCTGGCGCCGGTCCAGCGCCTCCAGGCCGTCGCGCACGGCCTGCTCGGCGGTGGCCTGGAGCTTGGGCACGAGCGCGATGTCCACGCGCAGGCCGCCCTCCATCACCATCTTCTCGCCGTAGCGCTCGATCAGCGTGCGGCGGATCTCCTCCGCGTAGTAGGCGCCCGCGCTGACCGCCTTGCGCGGCGCGAGCACGATGGGCTTCACCTTCTCCGCCTCCACCACCTCGCGCGCCACGAACCCCTGGGCGGCCATCTGCTCCAGCACGTAGCGCTGGCGCGCCTTGGCGCGGGTGATGTTCGTCACCGGGTTGATGCGGTGGGGCTGCTGCACGGTGCCCGCGAGCACGGCGGCCTCGCCCACGGACAGGTCCTTCGCGTGCTTGCCGAAGTAGAAGAGGGCGGCCTCCTCCAGGCCGTAGCGGCGCTGCCCGAAGTACACGCCGTTGATGTAGAGGCTGAGGATCTGATCCTTGGTGAGCGCCTGCTCCAGGCGCGGGGTGAGGATCCACTCGCGGATCTTGCGGGTGAGGCTGCGCTCCGGCGTCAGCAGCATGTTCTTCACCACCTGCTGCGTGAGCGTGGACGCGCCGGACTTGCGGCTGCCGGGGATGAGGTTCTTCACGCCCGCGCGCAGGATGCCGAAGGGGTCCAGGCCCTCGTGCTTGTAGAAGTCCGCGTCCTCGGCGGCGAGGAAGGCGTTGCGCACGTGCGGGGGCAGGTCCTCGATGCGCACGAGCGTGCGGCGCTCCAGCGCGTACTCCGCGCAGATGGAGCCGTCCGCGCAGGTCACCTTCGTCACCTGCGGCGGCTGGTAGTTGCGCAGCGACTCCACGGAGGGCAGGTCGCGGCTGAAGTAGACGTAGGTGCCCACGCACACGCCGATGACGAGCACCAGCCCCACCACGCCCAGCACCAGCAGCCGCTTCGTCCAGCGCCACAGCGCGGCGCCGAACCCGCCCTTCCTGGGCGGCGGGGCTCCGGGCGGGGCCGGGGGGAGGGGCTCGGAGGAGGGAGTCATCGGTCGGGCCGGAGTCATGACGCTCGTGAAGGCGGGGTGAAGGGCTGGAGGTTAGACCGGGGGGCGGGCGGGGTGAACCCGCCCGGGCGGTCCCCCCGGGAACGGCGGTGCTTCCTGGCCGCCCGCTCTACGGCGCGACGGGCTCGGTCGGCTCCGGCCGGGCAGGCCCCGTGGGGTCGGCCCGGGCCACGCGGCCCACCCGCTCCGCGTTGACGCGGGCCTGCACGTAGCGGGGCGACAGCCGGGTGGCGGCGGCGTAGGCGGCGCGGGCCTCCTCCAGCCGGCCCAGGCGCTCGCAGGCGACGCCCAGGTTGTTCTGCACGTAGGCCACGTGCGGCAGGAGCGAGGCGGCCTGGGTGAGGACCTCCACGGCGCGCGCGTCGTCATTGGCGCGCAGGTAGGCGAAGCCCAGGTTGTTGAGCGCGTGGCCGTGCTCGGGGGCCAGGTGCACCGCCTGCTGGAAGCGCAGGATGGCGGAGGGCAGCTCGTTGGCGCCCAGGTGCGCGCGGCCGAGCACCTGGTACACCTCCGCGTCCTCGGGGTCGCGCAGGAGCGCCTCCTCGCCCACGTGGACGGCGTCCGCGAAGCGGCCCTCCGACCCCAGGAGCCGGGCCTGCTGCACCTGCGCCCCCGCCTCATGCGGCTCCGCCTGCCCCAGCCGGGCGTACGCGTCGATGGCGAGCTTCGTGTCCCCGGCCAGCCGGGCCGTGCGCGCGAGCTGCGCCAGGGCGTCCGTGGCGCCCGGGTCGTCGTGCAGCGCGCGGCGGAGCTCCGTCATGGCGCCGGAGAGGTCCCCCAGCTCGCGCAGCCCCTGGGCGCGGGCCACGTGGTCCACCCGGCGGGCGTGCGTGTGCGGCAGCGCCAGCGCGTCACCGGGGCCGGGGGCGTCGGTTGGGGCCGGGGCCTCCGCGGGGGCCTCTTCCACGAGGCGCGGGGCGGCCAGCGGCGCGGGGCTCGCGGCCTCGCGGGGCGGGGTGGGCGCGGCGGCCACAGGGGGGGCATGGGCCTCCACGGCGTGGACGAGCCAGGGCTTGAGCAGGCGGGGCAGGGGGACGTCCTCCCACGCGGCGAGCCCCAGCGCGGCCAGCGCCGCGGGGATGAGGGCCTTGCGAAGCGCGGGCGGCACGGTGAAGCGCCGGAAGGAGGCGGTGCGACGGGACCGGGTGCGCGTCTTCGGGTTCATGGCACTCCCCTCGGGGCTGCTCTTGGGACAGCGGCGGGCGCCGGGAGCGGCGGCCCGGGGCCGGTGCTTTCCGGCCCGAGCCCTCCTATTGCGACCGGTGTGCCAACGCCTGTGCCCTCGGGAGGCGGGGCGGGTGTGTCCCTGGGGCCGCAGGCGCGAGGGGAAAAGCGTGGCGGGGGCGTGGGCCGCGTGCGACGGTCCGCGCCGCATGCGAATCGCGACCTGGAACGTGAACTCGGTGAGGGCCCGGCAGCAGCGGTTGATCAACTGGCTGAAGAGCAGCCAGCCGGACGTGCTGTGCCTACAGGAGCTCAAGTGCACCGACGCGGACTTCCCCTTCGACGCGGTGAGGGAGGCGGGCTACTTCGCCGCGGTGCACGGGCAGAAGACGTACAACGGCGTGGCCATCCTGGCGAAGACGGAGCCCACGGACGTGGTGCGGGGCCTGTCGGACGGGGTGGATGACACGCACGCGCGCTTCATCTCCGCGACGGTGAACGGCCTCCGCGTGGTGAGCGCGTACGCGCCCAACGGGCAGCAGGTGGACTCGCCCGCGTATGTCTACAAGCTGGAGTGGTACCGGCGGCTGCGGAGCTACCTGGACACGCGCCACAAGCCGGACGACCTGGTGGTGATGGGCGGGGACTGGAACATCGCGCCCGACCCCATCGACGTGTACGACGTGGCGCAGTGGGAGGGGCAGACGCTCTTCACGTTGCGCGAGCGGGACGCGCTCCAGCAGGTGTGCGCCTTCGGGCTGACGGACGCGTTCCGCAAGCTGCACCCGGACGTGCAGAAGTTCTCCTGGTGGGACTACCGGATGCTGATGTTCCCCAAGAACAAGGGCGTGCGGATCGACCACCTGTTCCTCACGGCGCCGCTGGTGGAGCGGCTGACGGCGTGTGACGTGGACCGCGAGGAGCGCAAGGGACAGCAGCCGTCGGACCACGCGCCGGTGTGGCTGGAGTTGAAGGACTGAGGCGCGTCGGAGGCAGGCCCGATTTCCGGCTCGACCGCCTTCCCTCCGGGCCGTGCGATGCTGTCCACCGCCATGCCGCCCCCACCGGATCCGCTGCCGTTCCCGGACAGCCTCTGCCACCGCTGCGCCGCGCCGCCCCGCTACGTCCAGACGCGGACGTCCACCTTCATCATGTGTCCGCTCCTGCCCCAGAAGTACACGCCCCAGCCCGTGCGCGCGTGCGCCCTCTTCCGGCCCCGCGAGCCCGACCCGGCGTAGCCGCCACCCGCTCCAAGGGTGGGCAGGCGGCGGGGCACGAGGGCCGGTCCTCTGAAGCCATCCGTACCTTTGTCATCAGCGAAGGAGACGGGATGGCCGCCCGCCGCACGCCGGGCGGGGAGGCAGGCCACGAGGCGCCCGTCCGCGCCGTCCTGCTCCCGAGGGCGCGCGCCACCCCGCGAGGACGGCCCGCGCTCGTGGCATAGAGTGCGGACCTCTTCGAGGAGCGGGAGCACACGCGCCTCCAGGAGACGCGAGAGGACGTCATGGACTGCGACTGGCTCATCATCGGCTCGGGGTTTGGTGGCAGCGTCAGCGCGTTGCGGCTCGTCGAGAAGGGCTATCGCGTGGTGATGCTGGAGAAGGGCCGGCGCCTCCAGGGCCAGGACTTCCCCAGGTCCAACTGGAACCTGAAGCGCTGGCTGTGGATGCCGGGGCTCGGGTGGCGCGGCCTCTTCAAGATGACCTTCTTCCGCCACGTCACCGTGCTGTCCGGCGTCGGCGTGGGCGGCGGCTCGCTCGTCTACGCCAACACGCTGCCCATCCCGAAGGACGACTTCTTCGACGCCGCCTCCTGGGGCCACCTGGCGCCGTGGAGGGAGCAGCTCGCGCCGCACTACGCCACCGCGCGCCGCATGCTCGGCGCCACCGTCAACCCGCTCCACACGTACCCGGACCAGGTGCTCAAGGAGGTGGGGCAGGAGCTGGGGCGCCCCGACTTCCAGGCCGCCACCGTGGCCGTCTACTTCGGCGAGCCCGGCGTCACCGTGAAGGACCCCTACTTCAACGGCGAGGGCCCGGACCGCACCGGCTGCAACGCGTGCGGCGGCTGCATGCTGGGCTGCCGCCACGACGCCAAGAACACGCTCGACAAGAACTACCTCTACTTCGCGGAGAAGCGCGGCCTCACGCTCCACGCGGACACGGAGGTGACGTGGGTGCGCCCCCTGCCGGAGGGCGGCTACGAGGTGACGGCGAAGGAGGGCACCGGCTTCTTCAAGAAGACGCGCCGCTTCACCGCGAAGCACGTCATCTTCGCGGGCGGCGTGCTCGGCACCCTGGAGCTGCTGCTCAAGCTCAAGGACGCGAAGGACGGCCTGCCGAACCTCTCCGAGCGCGTGGGCGACGGCGTGCGCACCAACTCCGAGGCGCTCATCGGCATCGTCAGCGGCAAGCAGCACAAGGACCGCGACCTGTCCCGGGGCATCGCCATCGGGTCCATCCTCCACACCGACGCGCACTCGCACCTGGAGCCCGTGCGCTACCCCGCCGGCTCCGGCTTCTTCCGCCTGCTCATGGCCCCCCACGTCCCCGGCGCCACCGCGTGGTCTCGCGTGGCCCGGCTGGTGGGGCTGCTCGCGCGCCGCCCCCTGCGCTTCCTCCAGGCCTGGTTCGTCCCGGACTTCGCGCGCCGCACGATGATCCTCCTCTACATGCGCACCATGGAGGGCCACCTGCGCATGCGCCGCGGCCGAGCGCTCACCACCGGCTTCCGCGCCGGCCTCACCACCGGCTTGCAGGAGGGCCCCGCGCCCACCGCGAACATGCCGGAGTCCTTCGACCTGGCGAAGCGCGTGTCCGACAAGCTGGAGGGCTACCCCATGACCATGGTCAGCGAGACGCTCATGGGCATCCCCACCACCGCGCACATCCTGGGCGGCGCGTGCATGGGGGACTCCCCCGCGACGGGCGCCATCGACGCGAGGCACCGGCTGTATGGCTACGAGGGGCTGTATGTGGTGGATGGCTCGGCCATCTCCGCCAACCCGGGCGTCAATCCCTCGCTCACCATCGCCGCGCTCGCCGAGCGCGCCATGACCTTCATCCCCGCCGCCCGTGAGGAGCCCCGGGGCGACACCGACGCCACGCGCGAGGCCCCCTCGCGCACCCACGCCGCGGTCTCCTGAGACACGGACAGCCCGCGCGCGCCGTGTGCGCGGATGCCCCCTGTTCCCCCTTGGGACCCGGGGGCGGGGCCCACTGGCCAGACGTGAGCGCGCGCCTCGTACCCCGGTCCCGAAATCAGGGGGCTCGGTGGACGCGGGGATGGCCTGCTTGTCATTGTCGGCTGCGAATGCACGGGACGACGCTCCTCGGGGGCTGTCTGCCATTGCCAGGACGCGCACCCGCGATGTTCACGCATGGGCACTCCAGGTGCCCTCGGGCAGCATGGTGGGTTTTGCGGTTTCCATGTAGTTCTAATTTTGCTGCTTAAGTCGGTCCGCCACCATTCTGGCCGGGTGAAGAGATGACTTCGTCCATGTCAGCCTTTTCCATTCATGCTCCGGTGACTGCGTTGCCCGGCCTGGAAGGGCGGGCGGCGGCGTTGCTGGCGCTTCAGCTGCGGGAAGCGCGCAAGCGGGTGGATGGCCTGTTCACCTGGCTGATGCTGGGGCAGTGGGTGGCCGCGGTGCTGGTGGCGGTGTTCGTGTCTCCCTCCGGGTGGGAGGGCAAGGTGCGCGCGCTGCACCTGCACGTGCAGACGGCGGTGCTGCTGGGGGCGGCGCTGAGCGTGTTCCCGATGATGCTCACGCGGCTGCACCCGGGGGAGGCGACGACGCGGCAGGTGGTGGCGGTGAGCCAGATGCTCTGGTCCGCGCTGTTCATCCACCTGACGGGCGGCCGCATCGAGACGCACTTCCACATCTTCGGCTCGCTGGCGGTGCTGTCCTTCTACCGGGATCCGAAGGTGCTGCTCACCGCGAGCCTGGTCATGGTGGTGGACCACTGCGTTCGGGGCGCGCTGTGGCCGGAGTCCGTCTACGGCCAGCTGCACCCGGAGTGGTGGCGCTTCCTGGAGCACGCCTGCTGGGTGGCCGCCGTCAACGGGGTGCTCGTCGTCGCCTGCCGGGACGCGCTGCGCGACCTGGGGGAGCGCGCCGGGCGCCAGGCGTTGGCGGAGTCCGCCCTCGAAGAGGAGCTGGCGCAGCGGGTGGGGCAGCTGGACGCCGCGGTCCGGGAGGTGCACGCGGTGCGCGACCAGGCGGAGCGGCTGGAGCGGCTGGCGTCGCTGGGGCAGCTCACCGCCAGCGTCAGCCACGAGCTGCGCACCCCCCTGGCGGCCGCGCGCACCGCGAACGCGTTCGTCCTGCGCCGGCTGCGCAAGGCGGGGGCGCCGCCCTCCGACCCTCGCATCCCGCGCTTCCTGGACATCATCGACCGGGAGCTACAGGCGTGCTCGGTCCTCATCTCCGAGCTCCTGGACTACGCGAAGGGGCGGCCGCCGCGCCGCGCTCCGTGCCCGCTCCGGCCGCTGGTGGAGGAGGCCATCAGCGTGGTGCCCCGCCGGGACGGCGTGCGCGTGGACAACCTGGTGGCGGACGGGCTGCCGGTGCCGCTCCTGGACCGCGAGCAGTTCCGCCAGGTGCTCGTCAACCTCATCCAGAACGCGGTGGAGGCCATCCCGCCGGAGCGCTCCGGGACGGTCCGCGTGCACGCCGACGCGCGGGTGGATGGCGCCTGGTGCCTGCGCGTGACGGACGACGGGCCGGGCATCCCCGCGCCGCTCCTGGAGCGCATCTTCGAGCCCATGTTCACCACCAAGGCGCGCGGCACCGGGCTGGGGCTCGCCATCGTGAAGCGCCTGGTGCAGGGGCATGGCGCGCGCATCCAGGCGGAGAGCGACATCGGCCAGGGCTCGCGCTTCACCGTCTTGTTTCCGGACGGGTGCGCCCAGGCCACGAGGGTCGCGGTGCATTCCTGAAGAGGGCTTGGGCAGGTTGGCGATTCGCGCGTGGAGCGTGGGTTCACGCGACACATGGAGGCAGGCATGCAAGCACAGGCGAAGCCGTACCCGGAGGCGGGCGCGGTGGAGGCGGACTGGGCGGTGCGTCGCATGGCGGCGACGGAGCTGGACACCGCCCGGGGCATGTTCTTCCTGGGGGTGCTGGAGACCGTGCGCACCGGCGTGGGGGAGGACGCGGTGTCCAACTGCCGGGCCGCCACGGACGAGCGCCGCTTCGTGGGCTTCTTCAACTACCCGGTGGCCAGCTTCCTCAAGCTGGCGCAGGAGGCGTCGCGGGTGCTGTCCCCCCGGTGGGGCGGGTTCGACGAGGCGCTCCGGCAGATGGGGATGCAGGCCACGCGCAGCTTCCTGGAGTCCGCGGTGGGGCGCACCTTCCTGCTCCTGTCCGCGGGGGACCCGCGCAAGCTGGTGTCGAACCTGCCGTCCGGCTACCAGATGGCGGTGAGCTACGGGGAGCGCACCGTGGACTGGAAGGGAGAGGGGGAAGCGGTGCTCGTCATGCGGCGCGACTTCATGCCGGCGGCGTATCACGAGGGGGTGCTGCGCGAGGTGCTCACCATGGTGGGGGCGCGGAACCCGCGGGTCCTGGGGCGCAAGCTGGGCCTGCTGGACACCGAGTACCGCATCACCTGGGAGGCGCCGGTCGCGCTGCCCACGGAGTCACCCACGGCGTCCCGCTGGAGGATGTTCCAGTAGGGCGCGGGGGACCGGGAGTTGGGGCCCGGGCCCGTCGGAGCGCGGCGCCGGTCCGCGGGGCCCGCCAGCCTGGCTGGGAAGCCGGGGGCGGGCACGCGCGGGCCTCCGGAGGGCGAGGGAACTTGCGCCCCCGGTGCCGGGGAGCACGATGGCGGGGCTCTCCACCGCACCCGGAGGTCTTTGGCTCGTGAGTCGCGATGACAGTCAGGAACGCACGGAGCGTTGGCGCAAGCTCCTGTCGGACACCCGCGTCGGGTCGGGACCGCGCTCCGCGCAGGCGGAGGCGTCCAGGGTGGAGGCCGCGCACCGGCAGCTCGACGAGCGCAACGACTACTCCCGCGACTACGACCGCATCGTCTTCTCCAGCGAGTTCCGCTGCCTGCACGACAAGACGCAGGTCTTCCCGCTGTCGACGAGCGACTACACGCGCACGCGCCTCACGCACAGCATCGAGGCGTCCTGCGTGGGCCGCTCGCTGGGGCACCAGGCCGGGCTGGGGTTGAAGGCGCAGGGCGTGGAGCTGGACCCATCACACCTGGGCACCATCGTGGCGGCGGCGTGCCTGGCGCACGACATCGGCAACCCGCCGTTCGGACACTCGGGCGAGGCGGCCATCCAGCACTGGGTGGGCCAGCGGCTCTCTGCGCCGGGAGCGGGACGGAGCCCGTTCACGACGGAGGCCGAGTGGCGCGACCTGCGCGACTTCGAGGGCAACGCGCAGGGCTTCCGCATCCTCAACCGGCTCCAGTCGCGCGAGCGCCGGGGCGGGCTGCGCTACACGGCCGCGACGCTGGGCGCGATGAGCAAGTACCCGCGCCCGTCGGTGCTGCCCGGGGCCCGGCCGAAGGCGAAGGGCGTCGTGTCGGAGAAGAAGTTCGGTTACTTCCAGGACGACGTGGACCTGGCGCTGGAGGCCTACCGCGCCACGGGCCTGCGCGAGCGCGAGCCCGGCGTGTTCAGCCGCCACCCGCTGGCCTTCCTCGTCGAGGCCGCGGACGACATCTGCTACGCCGTCATCGACCTGGAGGACTCCGCGAAGCTGGGGCTCGTGCCCATGGAGCGCGCGTGCCAGCTGCTGGAGTCGGTGCTGCCGGAGCCGGTGGTCCGCAAGCCGCCCCGGCACCTGGAGACGCGCATGGCCCAGGCCCGTGCGAGGGCCATTGGCAAGCTCATCCCCAGGTGCGTGGAGGCCTTCGTGGCGCACGCGCACGACCTGGAGGCGGGCCGCGTGGAGACGCCGCTCACCGGGCTCCAGCCGGAGGTGCGCGCGCGGCTGGAGGAGATCACCGACTTCACCCGCGAGCACGGCTACTGGAGCGAGCGCGTGCTCCAGATCGAGAGCGCGGGCTTCAAGACGCTGGGCGGCCTGCTGGACATGTTCGCCTTGTCCGTGGTGGCGGAGTCCCCCAACGCGGAGGAGCGGAAGCTGCGGCAGCTCCTGCCCCTGGAGTGCTTCCAGCGCCCGGAGTTCGCGGTGGCGGACGAAGAGGCGCCGCGTCCGCCCCGGCGCGACGAGGTCATCCAGCGGCTCACGCCGTACCAGCGCTTGTTGTGCGTGACGGACTACATCACCGGCCTGTCGGACAGCCGCGCGGTGGAGCTGTACCAGCGCCTGTCCGGCATCCAGCTCCCCACGTAGCGCTCCTCGTCCGGCCCCCCACCGGCCGGGCGCCTGGGGCGTGCGGCGCCCGCCGCCGGGCGCTACGCTCGCGTCCCATGTGTGGCCGAGTCACCGTCCGGACCTCTCCCGCGCAGCTCGTCGCCGAGCTGGGGCTCGCGGGGGCGCGCGCGACGCTGGAGCGCGAGCGCTTCAACCTCTGTCCCACGCAGCTCCTGCCCGTGGTGCCCAACGACGGCGCGCGGCTGCTGGACGTGTTCCGCTGGGGGCTCATCCCGTCCTGGGCGAAGGACGCGTCCATCGGCAACAAGCTGATCAACGCGCGGGGGGAGACGGTGGCGGAGAAGCCCAGCTTCCGCTCGGCGCTCAAGCGCAGGCGGTGCCTGGTGGTGGTGGACGGCTGGTACGAATGGAAGCAGTCCACGAAGCCCAAGACGCCGTACTTCTTCCACCACCGCGAGGGCAGGCCGCTGGCGCTGGCGGGGCTGTGGGAGGAGTGGACGGCGCCGGACACGGGCGAGGTGCTGCGCACGTGCACCCTCATCACCACGGGCCCCAACGCGCTGATGGCCCCCATCCACGACCGGATGCCCGTCATCCTGTCCCCGGAAGGGCAGGCCGTGTGGCTGCGTCCGGAGCCGCAGGAGGCGGCCGTCCTCCTGCCGCTGCTCGTCCCCGCGCCGGAGGCGCTGCTGGACGTCCACGAGGTGGCGCGCGGGGTGAACTCGCCCGCCAACGACGGGCCCGAGTGCGTGGCCCGCGTCGCGGCCTGACGCGGGGCCTTCAGCTCGCCGCGGGGCTCTCCTCGCCCGCCGGCGGGCAGTAGGGCGCAACCGCCTCCTTCAGCAGCTCCATGTGCAGGGGCTTTCGCAGGGTGCCGGCGACGCCGGCCATCTGCTCCGTGGGGAAGCTGGCGGTGAGCACGAAGACGGGCAGTCCGCACAGCGCCGCGTCGTCGTGCAGCCGTCGCAGGAAGCCATAGCCGTCCATCACCGGCATCATCAGGTCCAACAGCACGATGCAGGGCTTGCGGCACGAGGCCAGGGCCACGAGCCCCTCCTCACCGTTGGTCGCCGTCAGCACGGAGTAGCCTTCGAGCTCGAGGTACCGGGCCATCACTTCCAGCTCCGGCTCGTCATCGATGAGGAGGATCAGGGGCGGGGTCGTCGCGTCGGGCACGGCTCTCTCTTCCGTGGGGTCAATGGAAAGCTAGGACGCCCGCGCGCCGCACCGGCCAGGGCCCGCCGTTGATTCCGGGCCGGCGGCTCTGGCCATGGGCAGGAGGGCAGGGGCCCGGCGGGTCGCCCGCCTTGAGACAGGGGCGCGCCAGGCCCGGACACTTCCTGGGACCTCCGGGAAAAGCCCCCTAGGATTCGCGGCCATGGTGTCCTCCGACAGGGCCGCGCCGGGCCGGCTCCGGCGCATCGCCGTGGCCTCCGTCACGGGGCTCGCCGTGCTGGCCGCGGCCGGCATGCTGGGAGCGGAGGTGTGGTTCCAGCGGCGGTTCGAGGCCCCGCTGCGCCGCCATCAGGAGGCGCTCGCCGCGAGCGTGGACGCGTACTGCGCGGAGGAGGCCGCGCTGGAGGCCGACCCCTGGTTCCACGAAGGCCGGACGGAGGGGGACGCGGGCCTCCTGCTCAACGCCTGGCTGCCCTGGTCGCGCGACCTGAAGCGGCCGCCCCCGGAGGGCTCGCCGCTGGCGTTGCCGGAGGCGCTGCGCGAGGAGGCGCTGGACCTGCGACAGGGCCGGTGGCTCACCGCGAACATCGACGTGTCCCGCCTGGACTTCGACTGGATGGTCCGGCTGCTGGCGTACGACCGGTGGGACCTGTTCAACGGCAGCCCCCTGAGCGCCGCAGGCCGCGTCCACTGGACCGCCGGCGAGGTCCCGGACCTCTTCCTCCTCCAGCGCTGGGCGAAGTTCCGCATGCTCCACGGGCTCAAGACGGGCCACCCGCTGGAGGCCGCGCAGCAGGTGCGCCACCTGGCGTGGCTGAGCCTGCGCACGGACTCGCTCGCGGGCGGCTCGCTCGCGGTCAACCTGCTCGACGTCGAGCGGCTGGCGCACGACGCCATGGCCTCGCCGCCCGCGGACTGGGCGCCCATGCCCGCCGAGCAGACGGCCCGGATGAACGCCCTGCTCCTCGCGGGCCCGCAGCTCGGGGGGCTCGCCGCGCCCCCGGACGTGGCGCGGAAGGCCCGCCGCTGCGCGACCGGGCCGGACCGGTGCATCGCCCTGACGGAGGCCGCCTTCCACGCGCGGCTCCTGGAGGACTTCGCGGCCCCCTCCCTGGACGCGGCCATCGCCGCGCTGGACCAGGACCTGGCGGAGGCCGGCTGCCCCACGCTCGCCGCGCACGAGGTCCGCACTCGGGGCGTAACGTTGGAGGACCCCGCATCTGGCATGTCCCAGGGGGACTCCGCCGTGGCATGGATCCCCTGGGCCCCCGGACGCTGGCTTCGCTCACGCATCGCCCGGAGCGTCCTCGCCAGCACCCTGGGTGAGCTTCCCGCGCTGCATGAAGACACATCGAAACAACCTGCTCCCCTCCATGGCCAGGCAGGCACTCCAACCCCCTGAATCGCCGTCCCGGGAGCACCGGGAAAGGCCCTGCGCCCGCCCACCTCCACGGTTTTCCGTGGATGACATGGAACTGGCGCCTCGACTGACCTACAGTTCTTGAACGGAGGGGGACGTTTGCCCGAACTGCCACCCAGCGCGTATCCGGCCTTGTTCGAGCACACGCGAGACGGCGTGCTCGTCCTGGACCCGACCCTGCGGGTCGTGGCCGTGAACCGCGCCGCGGAGGCGCTGCTGGGGCCGCGCGACCTGCTGGTGGGGCAGCCCGTGGACCGCGTGCTGCCGGGCTGGACGCCCCCCCAGGTCTCCTCGCCGCATGACGCCTCCCCGGAGATGGAGGTCCCGCTGGGCCCCGTGCGCCCGGTGCGGGTGCAGGCGGTGCCGCAGGACGGCGGCTGGATGCTGCTCCTGCGGGGCCTGGACGCCGCGCAGGCGGCCGAGTCCATCCTCCGGCAGCAGAAGGAGTTCTTCGAGGCGGTGGTGCGCCACAGCCCGGTGGCCATCGTCACCATCAGCCGCGACTTCGAGGTGCTCAGCTGGAACCCGGCCGCGGAGCGCCTCTTCGGCTACACGCCGCAGGAGGCGCTGGGGCGCAACATCCTCAAGCTGGTGGCCAACGCGGACACCATCCGTCCCGAGGCCGAGGAGACGTCGCGCGAGGTGCTGAGCAAGGACCGCGTGCACGTCGTGACGAAGCGCGTGCGCAAGGACGGCACGGTGGTGGACGTGGAGCTGCGCGCGCTGCCGGTGACGGTGGCGGGCCAGTCCATGGGCTTCATCGCCATCTACCACGACGTCACCGACCTCCAGCGGGCGCGCCAGGCCGCCGAGGACGCCAACCAGGCCAAGAGCCTGTTCCTGGCCACCATAAGCCATGAGATCCGCACGCCGATGAACGCCATCATCGGCATGGCGGGGCTGCTCATGGACACGGCGCTCACGCCCGAGCAGCGCGACTTCGCGTCCACCATCCGCCAGAGCGGGGACGCGCTGCTGGGGCTGCTCAACGACATGCTGGACTTCTCCAAGATCGAAGCCGGCCGGGTCGAGCTGGAGCAGCAGCCCTTCAACCTGCGCCAGTGCGTGGAGTCCGTGCTGGACCTGCTCGCCATGCGCGCGAGCGAGAAGTCCCTGGACCTGGGCTACCACGTCACGGACGAGACGCCCGTCAGCGTGGTGGGCGACGGCGCGCGCCTGCGGCAGGTGCTGCTCAACCTGGTGGGCAACGCGGTGAAGTTCACCGAGCGCGGCGGGGTGTCCATCTCCGTGGACACGCCGCGCCAGCCGCTCGCGCCGGGCGGCCTCTTCGAGCTGCACTTCGCGGTGCAGGACACCGGCCTGGGCATCACCGAGGCCGCGCGCGCCGGCCTCTTCCAGCCCTTCAACCAGCTGGATGAATCCGTGTCGCGCCGCTACGGCGGCACGGGGCTGGGGCTGGCCATCAGCAAGCGGCTGGTGGAGGCCATGGGCGGGCGGCTCTGGATGGAGAGCGAGGGCGTGCCGGGCAAGGGCGCCACCTTCCACTTCACCTTCCAGGCGCGCGAGGCCCCCCGCGGCGCGGAGTCCCTGCGCCCGGACGCGCTGAAGCTGCACGGCCGGCGCGTGCTGGTGGTGGACGACAACGCCATCAACCGCAAGCTGCTGGGCCGCCAGCTGGCCGCGTGGGGCATGGCCCTGGTGGAGGTGGGCTCCGGCCAGGAGGCGCTGTCGAAGCTGGAGTCCGGGGCGCGCTTCGACCTGGCCATCCTGGACCACCGCATGCCGCTGATGGACGGCCCCACGCTGGCGGCGCACATCCGCCAGCAGCGCGACGCGCGCGAGCTGCCGCTCCTGCTGCTCACGTCCTACGATCAGCGCGACGCGCAGCCGCCCGGCCTGTTCACGGCGGTGCTGCCCCGGCCGGTGAAGGCGTCGCAGCTGCACGACGCGCTGATGACGTGCCTGGCCCAGGACCTCATCTCCGCCAGGCCGCTGCCCGCGGCGCCCGCGCCCGCCACGCGCGAGCGCTCCGTGTTCAACACGCGCCCCGGCGAGCAGATGCCGCTGCGCATCCTGCTGGTGGAGGACAACCCCACCAACCAGAAGCTGGCGCTGCTGGTGCTGGAGCGGCTGGGCTACCCGTCCGACACCGCGAACAACGGCCGCGAGGGGCTGGCCCTCCTCGGGCGCAACCGCTACGACGTCGTGCTGATGGACGTCCAGATGCCGGAGCTGGACGGCCTGGAGACGACGCGCCAGCTGCGCAAGGACATCCCCGTCAGCGAGCAGCCCTGGGTCATCGCCATGACGGCCAACGCGATGATGGCGGACCGGCGCGAGTGCCTGGACGCGGGCATGGACGACTTCCTCAGCAAGCCCATCCGCGTGGAGGAGCTCATCTCCGCGCTGCGCCGCGCCTGGGAGCGCCTGCCGCGCGAGCCCGGGGCCGCCCCCGTCGCCCGCGCCCCGGAGGCCCCCGGCCCGGGCGCGCCGCGCATCCGGGGGCTGGAGGCGGGCGCGCTGGACCGGCTGTGGCAGTCCCTGGACGGGCAGGTGGAGCGGATGCTCCCGGAGCTCGTGGACACCGCGCTGGAGAGCATGCCCCGGCTGATGGACGACGCGCGGGGGGCGCTCGCGCGCGGCGAGCTGGAGAACCTGGCGCGGGCCGCGCACACGCTCAAGTCCAACGCGGCCTACTTCGGCGCGGCCATGCTGGAGTCGCTGTGCTGGGACATCGAGCAGCGCGCGGACGCCCGGGTGCTGGAGGGGCTGGAGGGGCTCATCGCCCACTGCCAGGAGGCCCTGGACGAGAGCCGCCGGCTCCTGGAGCAGCTCAAGGGCACCGTGGTCTCCCGGGCCGCGGGCTGACGCTCGTTCAGACCCGCTGGGGCGCGTTCGGGTCGCTGATGGCCAGCGGCTGACGCTGCCCGTCCTTCGCGACGAGGCTCGCGGTGAGGGCGAAGTCCGGCCCCATCCGCAGCTCCAGCGTGGTGG
The DNA here is from genome assembly GCF_041903675.1 of Corallococcus sp. RDP092CA. Classification (NCBI taxonomy): domain Bacteria; kingdom Pseudomonadati; phylum Myxococcota; class Myxococcia; order Myxococcales; family Myxococcaceae; genus Corallococcus; species Corallococcus sp. RDP092CA. The sequence continues at coordinate 220,112 of NZ_JAYESI010000008.1, forward strand.
GGCCCGGGTGGGCCACGCGCCAGTCGGGCTCGATGCGCACGGTGCCCAGGAGCTCGCGCTCCACGGTGGTGCGGTCCAGCGCCTCGAAGAGGGCCACCGGCACGGGCCCCGGCCAGGGCGGCAGCTCCAGGTCCACGGTGCGCGTGCCGGGCACGGGCGTGTTGGCGGGGAGCACCTCGTGCTGGCCGCCGCCGGGCACCATGGCGCCAATGGGCATGGGCACCACGTCCGACAGGCCGCTGATGCCGCGCGCCAGGTTGCGCCCGAGGATGGCCGCGCCCACGGCCACGCCCAGCTCCGGGTGCACCTCCTTGTCCGACGACAGCTTCTTGAAGTGGGCCAGGCGCTCGCGGATGGCCGGCATGCGCGTCTGGCCGCCCACCAGCACCAGCTCGTCGATGGCGTCCGGCCGCAGGCCCGCCTTCTCCAGCACGTCGTCGCACGCGGCGGCGGTGCGCTCGATGAGCTGGAACACCATGGCCTCCATCCGCTCGCGGGTGAGCGTGACGTTGAAGTCCACGAAGGCGCCGTCCTTCTGGGTGATGCAGGGGATGCGGATGGGGACGGAGGGCGCGCTGGAGAGCGCCATCTTCGCGGACTCGGCGGCGAACACCAGGCGCTGCATGACGACCTTGTTGCCGCGCAGGTCGATGCCCTGCTCCCGCTGGAAGTCGTCCACCAGCGCCTCCACGATGGCCTCGTCGAAGTTGGCGCCGCCGAGGAACGCGTCGCCGCCGGTGGCCAGCACCTTCACCACGCGGTTCTGCACGGACATCAGGGTGACGTCGAAGGTGCCGCCGCCCAGGTCGAACACCATCACCGTCTGCTCGGGGTTGCGCAGGTTGGCGTAGTAGAGCGCCGCGGCGGTGGGCTCGTTGACGATGGCGCGCACGCGCAGGCCCGCCTTCTCCGCGGCGCGGCGGATGGCCTCGCGCTGGCGGATGGTGGCGTGCGCGGGCACGGTGAGCACGCACTCCTCGAACCTCGCCCCGGCCGCGTGCGTGGCCAGCGTGTTCAGGTGCTTGAGGATGAAGTGCGCCACGTCGATGAGCGGCGTCACCTTCCCGTACACCTCCACCGCGGTGTAGCCGTCCGGGCCCTCCACCAGCTCGAAGGCGAAGCGGCCGCGGTGGCGGGACACGTACTCGGACTGGAAGCGGCGGCCCAGGAAGCGCTTGGCGCCGAAGATGGTGTGGCGCGGGTCGTCGATGATCTGCCGCCGCGCCGCCGGGCCGACGATGGCCTTGTCGCCCGCGTGGAACCACGCGATGGACGGCAGCGTGAGGCTCTTCTCCGCGATGGGCACCACGCGCAGCTTGTTCGCCCGGTCGAAGAAGGCCGCCGCGGTGTTGGTGGTCCCGAAGTCAATGCCGAGGATGGGGGCGGCGCTCGTGCTCATGAAGGGGGCCATCCTCGCACGTCCCGCCGCGCCGGGGCACCCGGCACGACGTGGACCCGGGGCGGGTGCCACTAGGAGTGTTCCAGGACGACACCCTCCACCACCCGGGCCACATCCACGCACCGGTCCAGGGCCGTCTCCAGCAGGTCGTAGACCCCCTTCCACTTCATGACCATGAAGGGCGGCAGGTCGCCGCGGAAGAGGCGGCCCAGGCCCGCGCCCAGCACCGCGTCCGCCTGGCCGCGCAGCCGCCGGAGCGCTTCACACCCGGTGAGGATGCGCTCGGGCTGCTTGATGACGCGAAGGCGCGTCACCACGTCGCGGACCTGCTCGGCGCACAGCACGAGCAGCCGCGACAGCTCGGTGGCCTCGGGCAGGCACTCCGGCAGCTCGTAGGTGTGCAGGCGCGCCGCCGTGGCGTGCGCGAAGTCGAGCACCTCGTCGATGCGGGACACGAGCGCGTGGATGTGGATGCGCTCGAAGGGCGTGATGAGCTCGCGGTGGAGCCGGGTGAAGGCGGCCTTCGCCGCCGCGTCGCCCCGGTGCTCCACGGCCTGGAGCGCCCGGACGCGGTCGCCCACGTCCCGGTAGTCGCTGAGGAGCGCATGCAAGAGGCGCGTGCCCTCCAGCGTGGTGGCGCACTGCGCGTCGAAGTCGTCGAAGAAGCCGTCCGACCTTGGCATCAGTCGCTGCAACATGAGGGGCTCCAGGCGCGGTGGGGGAGGGGGCTACTCGGGGTCGATGGAGGCGCCGCGCACGCCGGGCAGCGCGCCGCGCAGCTTCTCCAGGAGGAGGAAGGTGTCGGTGCGCTCCGGCACGGCCAGCTCCACCACGGCGGTGCCGCCCGGGAGGGCGCTGGCCTGCTCCAGGGTGAGCACGCGCGAGTCGGGATGCAGCTGGCGCAAGGGAGGCAGGGCCGCGCCCAGGTCCTCCACGTCCAGGGAGACCCTCAGCCGCTGCGGGTGGCGCTGGAGGGTGGAGTCCAGCGCCAGCAGCACCGTCCCGAAGAACAGCGTGGCGCACACGGCGATGGGGAAGGCCCCCAGGCCGCAGGCCATGCCCACGCCAATCATCACGAACATCACCGCCGCGTCGCGCGAGTCCTTGATGCCCGAGCGGAAGCGGATGAAGCCGCCCAGGCCCACCAGCCCGAAGGCGCGCGACATGCTGTCGCCAATCACCGTGGTCATCACCGCCCCGGCGATGGCGATGAGCAGCTGGGTGTGCATGGTCTCCTGCGCCATCACCGGCGCGCGCGGCATCCACCGCCGCCACGGCCGGAAGGCCAGCAGCGCCCCCAGCACCAGCGCGAAGCCCAGCCGCTCCAGCACCTCCAGGAGCGGCAATCCGTGCGCGGACGCCTGCGCGCCCGCGGTGAAGACATCATGCGACGCCATGGCGAGGCTCCTCGTGCACCAGGGATGCCGCCCGCGCCGCCTGGCGCAGGAGGGCGAAGTCGTGGGGGTGGCGCTCCAGCAGCTCCAGCGTGAGGGCCGCGCCCCGCGCCGTCGCGGCGAGGACCCCCAGGCTCTTCACGGTGGCGGAGGGCCAGGTGTCCGCGAGCACCGCGCGCAGATGCCACGCGGCGGGCACGTCCATGCCGGTCAGCGAGTCCAGCACCTCCTCGCACGTCACGCCGAACGTCTCGCGCAGCGTCCACGCGGCGGGCACGTCCAGCCCCGCGAGCGAGCCGATGACCGCCTTGGGCGCGCGCGCCGCGTGCTGCTCACGCAGGGCCCAGGCGCGGGGGCTGTCCAGCCCCTCCAGCGAGCGCAGCACGGCGTCCGGCGCCACGGCCATCGCGCGCTCGCGCCACGCCCACGCCCGCTCGCTGTCCACGCCCCGGAGCGAGCGGCACAGCGCCCGCGCCACGCCCTCGTCCGCGAAGGCCGCGTCGCCGCCGCGCGAGGACAGCCAGCGCCAGCGCTCGCTCCAGGCGCGCTCGGAGTCCAGGCCCGAGAGGGAGACCACCACCGGCTCCGGCGCGGCGTGTGACAGCCGGTCGCGCATGAGCCAGGCACGCTCGGAGTCCAGGCCCATGAGCGACGCGGCCACGGCCTCCGGGGCCCGCGCCTCCCACCGCTCGCGCAGGCGCCAGGCCTCGGGCGCGTCGCTGGCGGCCTCGGTGAGGGAGGCGAGCACCTGCTCGGGCGCGGCGCCCTCCAGCCGGTGGCGCCACTCCCAGGCGGCCGGGTGGGTGAGGCCGGAGAGCCCGTGGGCGATGAGCTCCGGGCACCGCTCCGCCAGCAGCGCGCGGCGCGCCTCGACGTCCGGGCCCTCCATGCCGGCGAGGAACCACGCGGCGAGGCCCGGCTCGTCCACGGCCCAGCCATCCAGCCGCGCCAGGAACCGGCCGCGCGCCTCCGGCAGCGAGCGCGCCGGGGCGGGGGGGCGCGCCAGGCCCTCGTGAGGGAGGGGCGCCTCACCGCGCCGGACGCGCAGCACGCCCTCCACCAGCCGGGTCACCTGTTCGTCCAGGGGGACGTCGGTGTTCTCGATGACGCTCCAGCGCTCCGGGCTCGCGGCGGCCAGGGCGCGGTAGCCGGCGCGCAGGCGGGCCTGGAGGCCCGTGCCGGTGAGCCCCTTGCGCGACGGCGTGGAGCGGTCCTTCGCCAGCAGCTTGGACGCGCGGCGGCGGGCGCGGGCGATGGCGGGGTCCACGTCGATGAGGAAGACGCGGTCCGGCTGGAGGCCGCGCTGGCAGGTGTCCAGCACGGCGCGGACCTCCGCCTCCGGGAGGCCCCGGCCGAAGCGGGCCAGCACCTCCGCGGTGTAGAGGAAGCGGTCGGCGATGACGACGTCGTGCTCCGCCAGCGCCGGCCGCGTCACCTCCTCCAGCAGCTGCGCCTCGCGCGCCGCGTACAGCAGCAGCTCCGCCACGGGGGTGAGCGCCAGGTGCAGCGGGTCGCGCGTGAAGCGCCGCAGCCCCTCCGACACGGGCGAGGCCAGCCGCCCGTCCTCGCGCACGTGGCGCACGGTGAGCCCGGCCCGGCGCAGCTCGCGCGCCACGCGGTTGGACAGCGTCGTCTTGCCCGACCCGTCGATTCCCTCGAACACGATGAACATCAGAAGGAGACCTCCATCTGCAACAGCACGGCCTTGCGCGAGGCCAGGTTGTCCTCCAGCGCCGTGACGGCGGCGGGCACCGCGTCACCGGCCTTGCGCACCTCCGCCTGGGCCTGGAGGCGCCAGTGGCGGAACTGGCCGACGTTCAGGCCCGCGGCGCCCTCCCACACCAGGTCCTGGTGGAGCGTGCGGTCCGGATCCAGCGCGGACAGCATCACGAAGGGCTCCACGAACAGCGCGCCTGACGTCCCACCGCCGATGCGCCAGCCGCTCAAGGCCCGCGCGGTGAGGAAGGGGCCCTCCAGGCCGGTGAGCAGCTCGGTGCGGCCCGCCAGCACCTCGCCCCAGGTGCGCAGCGCGCCGCGCCCCACGGGCAGCTCGTGCTGGACGTCCAGCCCCGCCGTCCAGCCCGTGTGCGAGCCCCCGTCGATGGCGCCCGCGGGCTGGAGCAGCGCGGACGCGCCCAGCTCCACGGTGCCCAGCCTGAGCGTGCCCCGGAAGGCGGGCACCACGCCCAGCCCCTTGGCCAGGTCCACCTTGCCGGTGTCATGGCCCGTCTGCCACACGCCCGCGCGCAGCTTCAGGTCCACCGCGCAGCCCTTGCACTTCCACTCCAGCTGGGCGCCGGGCCTGCGACCGCTGAGCACCAGCGCGTCGCGCAGCACGTCCCGCAAGAGGCCCCGTCGCGCGAGCGGCAGCGACCGGGACGACTCCAGCTCGATGAGCGACAGGGGGACCTTGAACTGGCCCGCGCGGATGGCGAAGCCGTGGGGCAGGTCCAGCCAGGCGTAGGCGTCCTTCAGGCCGTCCTGCACGTCGAACTCGACCACCGCCTTGAGCTTCTTCTTGAAGCGGTAGGTGGCCTCCAGGCGCGTCGCCGGCAGGGACAGCCGTCCGGACCAGACCTTGTCCGGGCGCGAGTCCACCGTCTCCCGCACCGACAGCCGGCCACCCACTTCGATGACGCCGGAGCCGGTGGGGAGCCGCACGGTGGGAGGCGGCGCATCCGACCCCGTCTCGTTGTCTGGAGGAGGTGGCAAGGGCTCGGCGGCGGGCGGCGGCTCCGGCAGCGTCCGCGAGGAGGACGGAGCCCCCACGCCCTCGGCGGGTGCGGCCGTGGTGGGCGCGGAAGCGGGCTCCGAGGGCACGCGGGCCGGCGGCCTCGCGCCGTCCTCCGTGAACACTGGCGGGGGGGCGGTGTCCTCCGAAGCGGCGGGGGGAAGCGAGCTGACGGCCTCCCGCGCGTTGGCGGAGGCGCAGAGCAGCATCGATGTCAGCAGCAGCCCGCGCGCGGGCATGGCACGGCCAGAAGGGGGGCGGAGTCTCGGTGGCACGGGAGGGGGGCTTCCTTCGGGGGATTCACTTCGTGGGACGCGCGTCCTCCAGGAGCGCGCGCATGCCCTGCTCGAACTTCGAGGCGGCTGTCTCATGCGACGACAGCCCCCACAGCGCTTCCTCCAGCCAGGAGGGAGCGTCGCGCTTCCACTTCACCTCGACGACCGTCGAGGGCGGTGCCCGGCCCAGCAGCCGCGTGGGGGCCGCGAGCGCCGCGGCCGGGGGCGTGTCCGGCGGCAGCGCGAACACCAGCCCTTCATCCAGCGTGATGCGCACGTCGCGGGAGACCGTGGCCAGCGTGGTGCGCTGGTACCAGGCGGTGACCCAGGGCCGCACCGGCGAGAGGCTCGCCTGCCGCAAGAGCCGCGCGGCGGCGCCGTCCACCGGCAGGAGCTGGCCGGTGAGCACCGCGCGGGCCTCCGCCTCCGTGACGGGGAGGCGGACCTTGGTGCGCCGCTCGCCGTGGTTGCGCTTGAGCTCCAGGAAGCGCGTCCCCGTCAGCACCGGCGCCTCCGAGGGGTGGGCCGCGCCCGCGTACTCCCGCAGGCGCAGCCGCTCCGCCTGGCCCGAGTGGCACGTGCCCAGGAAGTCCAGGCCGTCGGTGTCCAGGTAGGTCGTGCGCGTGTAGGCCACGGGGAGGTCCGGGGCGTAGAGGTGGCGGGACGTCCAGCCCTGGATGGCACTCAGGAAGGACGCCAGCGCCTCGCGCGGCGGTTGGAAGCGCCGCTCCCGGTCCTGCTCCGCGGCGGGCGCGGACCTGTCCGCGTCCTGCACACGGGCCGTCGCGGTCATGGGCTCGTACCGAAGGCCGCGCGCACCTCGGCCTGCCGCTTCGTCGCGAAGTCCACCAGGCCGTTGGCCCCGGTGAGCGCGTCCTGGAACGCCTGCGGGCTGCTCAGGAACGTGAAGCCCGCCTGCTCCGCGTTCTCGCCCACCACCCACGGGGTGATGAGCGCGTGCTCCTCGCGGAAGCGCGCCTCCAGCGGCCCCGGGGCGAGCAGGCCGTCCACCGCCTCCAGCGCGTACTTCTCGTAGACGGGCCGGTAGACGGGGTCGTCCATCAGGTAGCGGATGAGCGGCCAGGTCGCGTCCACGGACTCCTGCGACAGCGACGTGGCGCGCATGCCGTCCTGGAACGACCGGTCATGGTCCCACGTCACCCAGTGCAGCCGGCCGTTCTCCCCCGGGTGCGAATACAGCAGGTAGTTGTGGGCCATGGCGCCATACGCGTCCCAGTTCTCGATGACGGTGTTGTAGGCCAGCCACTTGAGGAAGCCGTCCACGTCCAGCGTGGCCTCCAGCCGCGTGCGCCACGCGACGGAGTCCGCGCGGTCCGAGTTGAGCGCGGTGATGAGCGCCTGCACGCTGCCCCAGCCCGCCTTCTCCGCCGCCTTGTTGTCCGGCTCGAACGAGGCCTCGTCGAAGCTCTGGAGCCGCGCGCCGGTGCCGTCCGCCTCGTAGAGCGGGCCGCTGTCGTCGCCGAAGAAGCGCTCGAGCAGCGGGTCGCCGGGGTCCTCCGCCAGCGTGTAGAGGCCCCAGTATCGAGGTCCGTCGCCGTGGTCCAGGTAGACGGCGGCGAACGCGGTGTAGCTGGCCGGGACGCCCGCCTCGCGGAACAGGTCCGTGGCCACCTTGTTGCGGAGGAGCGACGCGTCCGCCACCGCGTTGGACAGCGACAGCTTGCCGAAGCCGTAGAAGTGCTGGCCCTCGATTTCAGGGTGCGCGTCCTCGAACTTGTCGAAGTTGAAGCGCAGCGGCAGCTTGCCCACGCCGCTCCGCCACCCCTGGGACAGCGACGAGTTGCCCTTGTAGCGCAGCCCCACGTAGTTCCACGTCTTGCCCTCGAACTTCACCGTCGCGGGCACGTACACCGGCGTGTTGGGGATGAGGTCGCCTCCGCCGCCACCCGCGCCGCCGCCTGGATCAAACCCGCCGCCGTCGGGAGGCCCGCCAGGGCCGCCGCCACCACCCCCGCCCACCGTCGGGAGGCACGCGAGCGCGCCGCCCATGGGAGACGTGGAGCAGGTGCTGGTGAAGGTGTTTCCGTTGAACGTCGCGGTGCAGGCCTCGCCGGACGCCTTGCCTACGCAGGCCGCCTCGAACTCCGCGGGGAAGCCGCCTCCGCCACCGCCGCCCATGCCACCATCGGGCGGGCCACCCATGCCCCCGCCGATACCTCCGCCCGCGCCGAACTCGCCGAGCATGGACGTCATGTCGTCCTGCATCGTCGCCCAGTCCTCCGGCGTGACGACGATGTCCAGGCGCTGCACCTGCCCCTGGGGGAAGACGACGTCATAGGCCGGTGGCGCGTGCTTCCCGTGGGAGGCGTCGGTCCAGGTGTCGGGGCGGTCGCTGCCACAGGCGGTGAGGGCGAAGGCCAACAACGCGAAGGCGCCGGACAGGCGCGGACGAGGCAAGGCCATGAGGAGTCCCTTCTCGGGTGCGGGGGAGCACGGCCACGGCGGAACGGGGGCTCCGCCGTGGCACTGCGATTCCGGACCTTGAAGGGTGGGTGTGACTTCTTCGTTACGCGGATGTGACGGATTGTTTCCAGGAATGTGACTGGACTTCCCTTGAGACGTCCGAGGCGGCTCAGGTCCTGGGCGGCGTGTTGTAGCCGGCGTCGCCGTAGGGCTTCAGGCGCTCCAGCCACATCTCCTCCAGCACCTTCAGCTCCTCCGCGGGCGGAGGGCCGCCGGGCTCCTCGCGGGGCTTGAGCCTGTCCAGCACCTCGAAGGAGAAGGCCGCCTCGCCGTAGCGCTCCCAGTCCGCCTGGAGCTCGGGGACGCGGTGCATGCGCTGGGCGAACTCGAACCGGATGCGGTTGAACATCGCCGTCAGGTTGAGCGCGTGGCCCACGAACAGCTTGCCGTTGGCGTGGCAGCGGATGGCGTAGATGCCCATGGGCACTTCCGCCTCCTTGTATGCGCGCTTGCGTTCCGCGCGTTCCGCGCGCGAGTCGTCACCGGCCGACATGGGGGCCTCCGTAGCCTCGCGCGACGAGCTTCGCCTCCAGCCGGTCCTTCGCGGCGGCGTCGCGAGGGCGCACCCAGTCGCGGCCCATCCGTTCCCAGTCCGCGTCCCGCGGGTCGATGCCCAGCGCCTGGAGGAAGTCGGCCTCGCAGACGAAGCACTGCGTCCGGAAGGGGAAGAGGAACCCCCCCTGCGATTCCAAGGAGCGAGCGGCGCCCTCGTAGGAGGAGAACCACCGGTTGAGGAACACGCTCTGGCCCTTCTGGAAGAGGGCGCGCGTGTCCAGGCGCCCCTCGCGGGCCTCCAGGGCCTGCTTCAGGTCCGTCCAGGTGGCGTGGCCCGCTTCGCGCGCGACCACGGAGAGCCCGTGCTTGTGCTTCACGCTGTCCCGGCGCGCGAGCACCTCGCCCAGGGACAGGGCCGCGAAGAAGGGCAGGGCGCGCATCCGCTCCGCGGCGCGCGTGGCGCGGGCGGTGTCGGGCGAGTCCAGGTCCTTGAGCAGCAGGGACGCGCGGACCTTGTATTCATGAAGCGTGACGGGGAGGGTGCTGCCGGTTCCCATGACGAATCCTCCGGTGCTGGCCCTCACCCGTTGGGGGACCGTGGAAGGACTTCATCGGGAGTCTGGCGACAGCGGGTGAAGCGAGGGTGACGTCGTCTTTCCGGGTGGCGGGCGCCCCTCGGCACCCGTGGGGCCAATAGACCAGCGCCTCCCCCGGGCGTCAACGCGGCCGTGGGCCCGCGGGCAGGGGGGCGCCCCATGGCTCGGCGCCCACTCGACGCCGAGCGCGCGAAGGGCTCCCTGCGCTGCGCCCGGGAGAGCGCGCCAGCTATGCTCTGGCCTGATGCCCGAACGCGCACGAACAGCTCCCGCCACGCCCCCCCTCTCCGACTCCGGGATGGATGTCGAGCGGGTCCTGGAAGGAGGGGCGGAGGTCATCTCCGGGGCGCTGCGCCCGTATGCGGAGATGGAGGCCGTGCTGTCGGCCCGGGGCTGGAAGCGCCGGTTCCTGAAGCAGCCGGAGCGGGTGTCCGCGCTGGTGGCCGGCGCTCCAGGCGTGCGGGAGGTGCTGGAGCGTGTGCGTCGCCGCGCGGAGGTGGAGGGGTGGACCGAGGACACGCCCGTCCTGCGGCAGGCCCGCGCCCTCTCCCAGCAACTCGAGCGGCTCACCCGGCTCGCGCGGCAGCGGCTGGACACGTTGACGGTCGCGCCTCCGGGCGTGGTCCTCGAGGAGGCGCTGACGCGGCTGGAGGCATTGCTTCGCCAGCCTGTCAGCAAGGCGCTGAAGGAGGGCGAGGTGCTGGTCTTCGTGCCCGAGATCAACCGTTCGAAGCAGCCCGGCCCGGGCGTGGCCGGCACGAACATTCCCTCCCGCTATTTGCTGCTGGTGCCGCTGGGCGCCCTGCTCGGGTTCCTCCTCCTGGTCTCGGGGCTCCCCGGGGCCAAGACCCTGGGAATCGCCTTCCTGGGGCTCTTCCTCGGCGGCATCCTGCTGTGGAACCTGCTGCGCTTCGGCGAGGTGCGGCTCACCAGCGAGCGGGTGCTCTGGAATCCCTTGATCGGTGAGGCGCAGGCGGTGCGCCTGGACTCGATCGCGGATGACGGCGTCCGCCTGGACCTGGGCCAGTTCGACCTGGTGGTGACGGGGGACCGCCGGCTGCGCGCGCGCGGCGTGCAGGATGCCCTGGGGCTGCTGCTCATGCTGGAGCTGCACCGGCAGCCGCCCCTGCTCGGCGCGGCGCGGTCCGGCGTCCGGTTGGAGGATGTCGCCCTCCTCCCCGCGAAGGTGGGGGACGTCGAGGGGGTCTGCGTCCTGCGTCCCCGGACGCTGGCGTTCATCCCCGACGGGCGCGGCCCGCAGGTGCTCCAGGCCGTCACCAGAAAGCCCACGTCGCTGAGGGGCTTCGAGCCGGACCGGGTGTTGGAGGCGCTGCGCTGGCTGCCCGCGGAGGAGTTCGACGCCTGTATCTCCCGAGTGGTGGCCGCCACGCGGGGAGCGGGGAGCCTGACCTGGGCCGTGGGAGATGCGCACTTCGTCCCGGGGCTGCCGCTGTGGATGGCCATCCGGATCAAGCACGGCGAGCAGGTGATGCTCGCCCGGGCGGAGTGGCGCTACCTGGCCGCCGCCGAGCGGCTCCTCCAGGGCTGGAGGCGGCGCCCCACGCCTCCGTCGCAAGATTGACGTGCGCCCGGGAGCAGGCGCTGCCCTCGCCTACGACTCGGACTGACCGCGACGCAGGCCCAGGGCCTTCATCTTCTTGTAGAAGTGACCCCGCTCCAGGTCGAGGATCCGCGCCGCCTCCGTCACGTTGTCATGCGTGTGGGCGAGCACCCGCTGGATGATCTCCCGCTCCGCGTCCTCCACCTGCTCGCGGAAGGTCTGATCCACGCGAGGCCTCCAACCGCCCGCGTTCGCGGTGGCGGCGGGCTCGGCGGCGGGAGGAGCCGTCACCGCCACGGGCGGCGCGACGGGGGCGTCACCGCCGGCGGTGGGCTCGGGCATGGGGGGCAGGGGCCGGCCCCGGGGCAACAGCTCCAGCGCGTCCGTGCGCGAGACGACCGGGCCCTCGCAGAGGATGGCCAGCCGCTCCACCAGGTTGCGCAGCTCGCGCACGTTGCCCGGGTAGTCATACGCGCTCATCACCGCGAGCGCGTCCGGCGACAGCGCCAGCGGCCGCCGCCCGTTCTTCGCGCACGCCTCGCGCAGGAACGTGTCGATGAGGTCCGGCAGGTCCTCTCGGCGCTCGCGCAGCGGCGGGGAGTGAATCTGCACGACGTTGATCCGGTAGTAGAGGTCCTCGCGGAAGCGCCCCGCGGCGATCTCCTTCTCCAGGTTCTTGTTCGTCGCGGCGATGACGCGCACGTCCACCTTGAGCGTCTCCGCGCCGCCCACGCGCTCCAGCTCGCCCTCCTGGAGCACGCGCAGGAGCTTCGACTGCATGGCGGCCGGCATGTCGCCGATCTCGTCCAGGAAGAGGGTGCCCTCGTGCGCCAGCTCGAACTTGCCGCGCCGCACGCTCACCGCGCCGGTGAACGCGCCCTTCTCGTGGCCGAACAGCTCGCTCTCGATGAGGTCGTGCGGCACCGCGGCGCAGTTGAGCTTCACGAACGGCCCGCCCTTGCGCCTGGAGTTCTGGTGCAGGGCCCGCGCGATGAGCTCCTTCCCGGTGCCGTTCTCGCCGGTGATCAGCACGCGCCCCTCGCTGGGCGCCGCGCGCTGGATGAGGGAGAAGATGCGCTGCATGGCCGGGCCGCCGCCCACCATGTCGAAGCGGCCCAGCTGCGCGCGCAGCTCCTCCAGCTCCTCCATCGCCGCCTGGTGTTTCAGCGCGTTCCTCAGCGCCACCAGCAGCCGGTCGCGCGCCAGCGGCTTCTCCAGGAAGTCTCGCGCGCCCAGCTGCGTCGCCTTCACCGCCGTGTCGATGGTGCCGTGGCCCGACATCATGATGACGGGCAGGTCCGGCTTGAGCTCCGTGAGACGCGCCAGCACCGTGAGGCCGTCCATGTCCGGCATCTTCACGTCCATCAGCACCGCGTCCACCGGCCGCGCGCTCACCACGTCCAGCGCCACCTGCCCGCTGCTGGCGAGCTCCGTGCGGTAGCCGGCCAGCTGCAACGACTGGCTCAGGGTCAGGAGGATGTTCTTTTCATCATCAACGATGAGGACGGCGGCGGGCATGGGCAAACCGCTCACACTCTCACGGAAATAATCGGGGCATCAAGGGTCTCGTGTTGCCCGGAGGGGCGGTGAAAAGACAAATCTTTTGACTCTCCCCGGTGGGTCCGACTACACGCGGACAGCCATGGCCCGCCCTCTGTGGGCCTCTCTTTTCCCGTGGTCGCCGTCGGAGGAATGATGCGTCGGATTTCGCTTTGGGCCGGGTTGGCCCTCGCCGTGGCCGTGATGACCGGGTGCCCGCCCACCTACCCCAAGTGCAACAACGACGAGCAGTGCCAGGAGAAGGGCGAGGTCTGCGTCCAGGGCCAGTGCCAGGAGTGCGCGACGGACGCGAACTGCCGGGAGGGCTTCACCTGCCAGGCCAACAAGTGCGCCCCCAAGCCGCCGGAGTGCACCACGGACGCGGCCTGTGGCGCCGGCCGCATCTGCGAGGCCGGCAAGTGCGCCGAGGCCCAGTGCAAGGACGACTCCGCGTGCAACGGCGGCACGTGCCAGGGCGGCCGCTGCCAGGCCCCCAAGGACACCTGCTCCGCCAGCACCGACTGCGGTGAGGGCCAGGAGTGCCAGGGCGGCCGCTGCGTGACGGCGGACACCTCCTCGCGCTGCGACTACTCGCCGGTGCGCTTCGGCTTCAACGAGTCCACCCTGGACTCCAGCGCCCAGTCGCGCCTGAGCGACCTGGCCGCGTGCATCAAGGCCAGCCAGGGCAAGATCACCCTGGGCGGCCACGCGGACGAGCGCGGCACGGAGGAGTACAACCTCCAGCTGTCCAACCGCCGCGCCGCGGCCGTGAAGCGCTACCTGGTCGACCTGGGCGTGCCGTCCAACCGGCTGTCCACGGTGGGCTATGGTGAGACCCGCCCGCTGTCCAGCGCGTCCACCGAGGAAGGCTGGGCGGAGAACCGCCGCGTGGAGTTCCAGCGCTAGTTCTGGGGTAGGCTCTGGCGCGCATGGCCGCCCTAGAGTCGGAAACGCGTCAGTCCTACCTCGTCTTCGCCTGTGGAAGCAGTTGGTACGCGGTGCCCGCGGAAGCAGCGGCGGAGGTCGTCACCTTCCCCGAGCTGACGCGGGTGCCGGGCTCCCCGCCCCACCTGCTGGGCGTGTTCGCGCACCGGGGTGAAGTCATCCCGGTGGTGGACATGAGCTTGCTGGTGGGCGGGGTCTCCGCCGGCTCCCGGCGCGCCGTCCTGGTCCGGCTGTCCCGCGGCACCCTCGCCCTCACGGCCAGCAACGTCGCTGGCGTGTCCGCGCTGATGGGGCCGCTGGAGCCCCTGGGCCCCTCGGGCGTGCATGTCCACCTGCGCGGCCCCGTGAAGAGCGGCTCGCGCGACGTGGCCGTGATTGAGCCGGAAGGCCTCTTCGACCACTTGAGCCAGGGCGGCTGAGCCCCATGCTTCCCGTGGGCCGGGTCGAGGGGACGCTCCTGTGCCATGTGGGGCCGCACCGCATCGCCTTCGAGGCGGGCGAGGTGGCCTCCATCGCCGCGCCGGACGCGGACACCGTGTCCGCCCACCGGGCCTTCCTCGGCGCCGGGGACGCCCAGCGCGTGCTCGTGACGGCCACCGGGGGGGCGGTGGGCGTGGACGGGCTGGAGATCGACTCGGAGGTGCTGTCGGTGCTGCCGCCGTCGCCGGTGGTGGCGGGGGCCTCCGGTGGCAGCCTGCGCGGCTTCGTGCTGACGCGCGGGGTGCTCTGGCCGCTCCTGCGGCTGGAGGCCTTCCAGCGCTACCTGCGCGGGCTGGAGGAGGGCGCGTGACGCCTCCGCCGGAGCTGCGCGCCCTGGGGCGCTGGACGACGCGGCCGCGCATCCCCGGCAGCTGCCTGGGCGTGGCCGTCGCGTTCCTGCACGTCCACCTGTCGCACACGATTCCGGAGGTGGGGCGCACGCCGCTGTCGGGGCTGATGCTGTGCGCGCTCGCGCTGTTCATCGGCGTGGGGTACGCGCGCGACACGCGCGCCCTGCGCACGCTCTTCGCGCTGGGCGAGGGCCGGCTGCCCATCACGCCGCAGCACCTGCTGGGGGCCGTGCAGGAGGTGGCGGCCATCCCCGGCCGCAGCTTCTGGTTCGTGATGCAGGGCTGGCTGGGCGGCACGCTGCTGGTGGCGCTGACCTTCCCGTCCATGGCGCACGTGCCGTGGACGGAGTCGCTGCGGCTGACGGCGCTGGGGATGTCCATTGGCCCCCTGAGCGCGATGCTCGTGTACCTGATGGTGGTGCGCCGCGCGCGGGCCACCCTGGACCGGCTGGTGTCGCTGGGGCTGTCGCCGCTGGAGGTGCTGGCCGCGCTGCCGCCCCGGCGCATGCACATCCGCCGCCGGCTGGTGATGTTCACCGCCATCGCGGTGCTGAGCCCGTCCCTCTTCATCCTGGACGTGGCCTTCACGCGCACGGTGACGGTGGTGGACGCCTGGGCCCAGGCCCGCACGCCCACGGAGCGGGCGGCGGTGATGGCGCGGGCGCGCGAGGGAGGCGGGCCGCCCCTGGGGCTCGTCGCGGGGGTCGTCACGCTGCTCATCCTGGGCACCGCGGCGCTCGGGGGCACGGCGCTGTCGGAGCCCCTGCGGGCCATCACCGAGGACGCGACGCGCATCGCCCGCGGCGAGGTGCGGCCCCCGCGCGTCATCCACGCCGAGGACGAGGTGTGGGCCACCTCCGCGGCCTTCACCCAGATGCAGGTGCAACTGGTGCAGGCCCTGTCGCAGCTGCGGCGCGCGGGCATTCAGATCGCGTCCACCACCGAGCAGCTGGTGGCCACCAGCACGGAGCAGGAGGTGGGCGCGGACGAGCAGGCCGGGGCGCTCAACGCCACCAGCGCCACCACGGAGGAGCTGGCCCGGTCCGCGCAGCAGATCGCCGACAACGCGGAGTCCGTGTCCGCCATCGCGGAGACGACCTTCGGCGCGGCGCAGTCCGGCCAGCGCGGCGCCACCGCCTTCCTGGGCGCCATGCAGCGCATGAAGGAGGACAACGAGGCCATCGCGGACGCGGTGGTGCGCCTCAACAAGCGCGTGCAGCAGATCGGCAAGGTCGTGGAGTTCATCAACGAGATCGCCGACAAGTCGGATCTGCTGGCGCTCAACGCGGAGCTGGAGGGCACCAAGGCGGGCGAGGTGGGGCGGGGCTTCTCGCTGGTGGCGGCGGAGATGCGCCGGCTGGCGGAGAACGTCATCCGCTCCACGAAGGAGATCGAGGGCCTCATCGGGGAGATCCGCGACGCGACGAACGGCGCGGTGATGGCCACGGAGGCGGGCCTGAAGACGACGGAGCTGGGCACGCTGCTGGCGGCGCAGGTGGACGACAGCCTGGCGCTCATCCTGGAGCTGGCGCGGCAGACGTCGCACGCGGTGCGCAGCATCTCGCTGGCGACGTTGCAGCAGCAGACGGGCACGGATCAGCTCGCGGCGGCCATGGGGGACATCCTGCGCGTCACCGAGCAGAACGCCGCGGCCACCAAGCAGATGGTGGCGGCCAACGCGGACCTGTCCGCCCTGGCGGCGGACCTGCAGCACGTGGTGCAGCGCTTCCACGTCGAGCCGGCGCCCGACGGCGAGCCCTCCGGGGCATCCGGCGCGCCCGCCGCGACGGGAGGCGGGTGACATGGTCCGCTCCTCGCGCGAGGCGCCCCGGCGGGCCGCCTTCAGCCGGCAGCTGATGTTCCCGGTGCCGCTGGCGAACCTGGTGGGCTCCACGCTGGGGCTGCACTTCGCGTCGCTCGTGGTGGGCGACCCGTTGATCTCGCGGCTGGGCGCGCTGGTCGTCCTGGTGGTGGGCGTGAGCGCGCTGCACATGCTCCTGGGCGTGGGCGTGTCCCTGCGCCGCTTCCCCCGGCTGCGGGCCCTGGAGCGCGGAGCGCCGCCGCCCTCGCTGGAGCACCTGTCGAGCGCGGTGGGCGAGGTGGCGCGCGCGCCGGGCGAGGCGTTCTTCCGCTCGCTGGGGCTGTGGGGGCTGACCACGGGCGTGGTGGCGCTGGCGCTCTGGACGGTGATGGACCTGCCGGGGGCCGTCACCCTGCGGGCCGCGGGGCTGGGGGCGCTGTTCGGCCCGCTCACGTCGCTGCTCGTGTACGGGCTCGTCACGTTGAGGGCCCGGCGCGGCGTGCTCTGGGTGGCGGAGCAGGGGCTGACGCACGCGCAGGTCATCGCCGCGCTGCCCCGGCGCTCGCGCATCCGCGGGCGGCTGGTGGCCTTCACCGCCATCTGCGTGGTGACGCCCGCGGTGATGTCCGCGCAGGTCGTCACGGCGCTGTCGGACCGGCTCTTCAACCGGCTCCTGGAGGCGGGCGGTCCGGATCCGCAGGGCGTGCTGGTGGACGCGCTGCGGCTGGACGCGGTCACGTCCAGCGCGCTCCTGTGCGCGGTGGTGTTCGGCCTGGCGCTGGCCACGGCGTACCTGGGCGGGACGCTGCTCGGGCGGCCCATGCGCGAGCTGTCCGGCGAGGCGCGCCGCATCGCCGCGGGCGACCTGGCCAGCCCCCGGCTCGTGCCCGCGGAGGACGAGGTGTGGGCGGTGTCTGCGGCCTTCACCACGATGCGCACGCACCTGGCGGACGTGCTCGCGGAGCTGCAGCGCGCGGGCTCGCAGATCTCCGCCACCACGGAGGAGATCCTCAGCACGTCCGGGCGCTACGAGGCGGGCGCCGCCGAGCAGGCCAGCAGCCTGGACGAGACGAGCGCCACCACGGAGGAGCTGGCGCGCTCCGCGAAGCAGATCGCGGAGAACGCGAGCTCGGTGGCGGAGATCGCCCAGCGCACGCTGGCGGCGGCCCAGGGCGGGCAGCGCAGCGCGGAGTCCTTCCTGGGGGCCATGGCGCGCATGCGCCAGGACAACCAGGCCATTGGCGCGGCGGTGGGGCGGCTCGACAAGCGCGTGCAGCAGATCGGGAAGATCGTCGAGTTCATCAACGGCGTCGCGGACAAGTCGGACCTGCTGGCGCTCAACGCGGAGCTGGAGGGGACCAAGGCGGGCGAGGTGGGGCGGGGCTTCTCGCTGGTGGCGGCGGAGATGCGCCGGCTGGCGGAGAACGTGCTGGAGTCCACCAAGGAGATTGAAGGGCTCATCGAGGAGGTGCGCGAGGCCTCCGCCGCGGCGGTGACGGTGACCGGCGGCGGGGTGCGCGCGGTGGAGACGGGGACGGGGCTCGCGGAGCAGGTGTCCCAGTCGCTCAGCCAGATCGTCAACCTGGCGGGGCAGACGTCGGACGCGGTGCGGATCATCTCCCGGTCCACGCAGCAGCAGCAGGCGGGCACGGATCAGCTCGCGGAGACGATGGCGGACATCCTGCGCATCACCCAGCAGAGCCTCAACGCGACGAAGCAGGTGGGCGCGGCGAACGGGGACCTGCTGGGCCTGGCGCAGGACCTGCGCGGGGTGGTGGAGCGCTTCCAGATCCACCGGGCGACCCTGCGGGGGGGAGGCGGCGGGTGAACCCCAGCGAGCGGCTCCTCAAGCAGTTCCGCGACCTGGTCACGGTCCGCCTGGAGCGCATCAACCGCGCCCTGATGGAGCTGGAGTCCGGGGGCAACCTGGAGGCGGGGCAGCGGGTGCTGCGCGAGCTGCACGGGCTCAAGGGCGAGGCCCGGATGATGGGCTTCAACGACATCAACACGCTCGCGCACGAGATGGAGGAGCTGGTCCGGTGCGCGGAGCCGCAGCGCTACCGCCTGTCGTCGGAGTCCACCGACGCGCTGCTCGCCACGGCGGACACCGTGCTCGCGCTGTCCGGCGCCCTCCAGGCCGCGGAGCCGATGCTGGCGGTGGAGACGCTGGTGGCGACGCTCCAGCAGCGGAGCCTCGTGGAGTCCGCGCGTCCGGCGGGCGCTCCCCGTCCGGAGGAGGGCGGCCGGGCCGCGAAGGGGGAGGGGACGTCGCCCCGCCTCGCGCTGGACCGCCGGGAGCCGGCTGCGGCCGTGGTGGTCCCCGCGCGCTGGGGCGCGTCGCCGGCGCGTCCGGACGCGCCGGCGGGGGGCGCGTCGCCGGGGACGGCCGCGTCCCAGTTCCTCGCGGCGGCCCTCCGGTCGGAGCCGTCCGCGAGTCCGACGGCGGCTCACATGGACGCGCCCGCTCCGGGAGGCGCGCCGGGCTCGCAGGGCCCGCCCCCGGGCGGTCCTTCCACGGGGGGCTCGGGACACTCTCGCCTGGTGGCGCCCACGGCGAGCGCCCCGCCGGACGCGCTCCCCCCGAGCGCCACGGCGTCCCCCGGCCCCCTGCCCGGCACGCGGATGGTCGACACCGCGCGCTCGCGCCCCTCCTCCGCGCAGAAGCCCGGGGCCGGCGCGGTGCGCACCGCCGACGTCCGCATGGACACGGCCGTGCGCATCGGCGTGGCCAGCCTGGACATGCTCACCAGCGCGGTCACCAACCTGGGCCAGGTGGCCCGCCGCCGCGAGCTGGCCACCGCGCGCCGCCTGGAGCTCGTGCGCGAGCTGAGCGAGCTGGCCCGCGCCGCCGAGGACCTGGGGCCCGCGGGCGTCGCGCTCGCGGAGCGCCTGGGCCGCGCCAAGGAGCTGGCCGCCACCCTGCACCGCGAGGCCAAGCTGCTCGCCAACGCGGAGCTGCGCGACCTGGATCAGGTGTCCGAGGAGATCCAGGGCCTGCGCATGCTGCCCCTCTCCGTCCTCTTCGAGCCCTACCCCCGCATGGTCCGCGACCTGGCGCGGGAGCTGGGCAAGGAGGTGGAGCTCGTCGTGGACGGCGAGGACACCCGCGCGGACCGCTCCGTCGTGGAGGCCCTGCGCGAGCCGCTGATGCACCTGGTCCGCAACGCGCTGGACCACGGCCTGGAGACGCGCGTGGACCGCGTCGCGTCCGGCAAGCACCCTCGGGGCTGCCTCACCCTGCGCGCCGCCCGCGAGGGCAGCCGCATCCTCCTGCGCGTGGAGGACGACGGCGCGGGCATGGACCCGGCGCTCCTGCGGCGCGTGGCCGTGCGCCGGGGCATCCTGGACGAGCCCGCCGCCAACGCCCTGTCCGACGCCGCCGCGCGCGACCTCGTCTTCCTGCCCGGCTTCACCTCGCGCGACGTCGTCACCGACCTGTCAGGTCGGGGGGTGGGGCTGGACGCGGTGCGTACGTCCCTCCAGGCGCTGGGCGGCGACGTGGGCGTGGAGTCCGCGCCCGGCTGGGGCACCATCTTCACGCTGCGCGTCCCGGTGTCCCTCACCGTGGCGCCCCTGCTCTTCGTCCAGGTCCTCGGCGAGACGCTCGCCCTGAGCGCCGTCCACGTCTCCCGCGCCCTCAAGGTGGACGCCTCCGACATCGGAGAGGTCGCCGGCCGCCCCACCCTGCGCATGGAGGGCCACGTGCTGCCCTTCGCCTCGCTGGCGTCGCTCCTCGGCCTGGACCCCGAGCGCCCCGCCCGCGAGGGGGAGTTGGTGCTGGTGGTGAAGGGCCAGGGCCTGGAGGCCGCACTGGCGGTGGATCGGGTGCTGGAGGAGCGCGTCCAGGCCATCCTCCCGCTGAAGGGCATCCTCGCGCGCTACACGCACCTCACCGGGGCCACGTCGCTCGCGGACGGGCGGCTGGCCATGGTGCTGTCCGCGGCCGCGCTGGCGGCGGGGGTGCATGGCACCGCGCCCCTGAGGCTCGCCCGCCCCGCCGCGCGCGCGCCCGCGCCGCGCCGCCGCCGGATCCTCGTGGTGGACGACTCGCCCCTCACCCGCGAGCTGGTGGCCAACCTGCTGGAGGCCGTGGGGTATGACACCCTGCGGGCGGCGGACGGGCCTTCCGCGCTGGAGCAGCTGGCGCAGGAGGGCCCCCCGGTGGAGCTGGTCGTCACCGACCTGGAGATGCCGGAGATGGACGGCGTGGAGCTCACCCGCCGCCTGAAGGCGGATCCGGTCCGAAGCCGCCTGCCCGTCGTCATCCTCACCACCCGGGGAGGCGAGGCGGACCGGGCGCGTGGGTTGGCGGCCGGGGCGGACGGCTACATCACCAAGGGCGACCTCGTCCGGCAGGACCTGGTGGACGTCGTGGGGCGGCTTCTGGGCTGAGGTAGCCGGGCGCTCGCGGGCGCCCTGGGGCCCGCTCGCATTGCTATACTCGCGCGGCGCGACCGGGGTATTGAACGGACATGGGCAAGAAAGTGACGGTGCTGGTGGTCGATGACTCGGTCATCTGCCGCCAGCTCATCAGCGCGGCGTTGAGCGACGACCCGGACATCCAGGTCATCGGCACCGCGGCGAACGGCCAGGAGGCCCTTGCCCTCACCAAGGAGCTGCGCCCCCACGTCATCACCATGGACGTGGACATGCCCGTCATGGACGGGCTCACGGCCGTGGAGCACATCATGGCCGAGTGCCCCACGCCCATCCTCGTCCTGACGGGCGATCCGCGCTCGCAGGCCCCCGCGCTGACGTACCGCGCGCTGGAGCTGGGCGCGCTGGCGCTTCAGATCAAGCCCGCCATCGACGCGGGGCCGGAGGCGTGGAACCTCACCAAGGAGGTGAAGCTCATCTCCTCCGTGCGCGTCATCCGCCACGTGCGCGGCCAGAAGCGCGGCGGGCCGGGGACGCCGCACATGCCCGTCCCGGCGCTGCCCTCGGCCTCCATGGGCATCGTCGCGGTGGCCGCCAGCACGGGCGGTCCGCAGGTGCTCTACCGGATGCTGGCGGAGCTGCCGGCGGACTTCCCGGCGCCCATCGTCATCGTCCAGCACATCAACGCCGCCTTCTCGGAGTCGCTGGCCAGCTGGCTCGCCAACGCGAGCAAGCTGAAGGTGCGCCTGGCGGTGGACGGGGACACGCTGGCGCCGGGGCTGGTGCTGGTGGCGCCGCCGGAGCAGCACATGGTGGTGCCCGTGCGGGGCCGCGTGGCGCTCAAGGCCGGTGTGGAGCGCGACGGCCACATGCCCAGCGGCACCGTGCTGCTGGAGAGCGTGGCGAAGGTCTACGGCCGGCGCGCGGTGGGCGTGGTGCTCACCGGGATGGGCGCGGACGGGGCGGACGGGCTGCTGGCCATCAAGCAGGCCGGGGGGCTGGCGCTGGCGCAGAACGAGGAGTCCTGCGTGGTGTTCGGCATGCCGGGCGCGGCGGTGGAGCGCAAGGCGGTGGACCACCTCATCCACGGCGACGACGTCGCGGCCACCCTGGCGCGGCTGGCGCGCGGAGAGTCCCTGGCCGCCACCCGCTGACCGCGCGATGACGTCCTCCCCCGAGCGCTGGACTCCCGTCCACGCCTGGCTTCAGGCGCACACGGGCATGGCGCTGAGCGGCGCCCAGCGGCGGCGGCTGGACGCGCGGCTGGAGGCCCTGGGGCACGGCCGGAGCGCGGCGCAGCTGCTGGCGCACCTGCGCGCCCCGGCGGGCGCGGCGGACCTGGCGCGGCTGGTGGACGCGGTGGCGGTGCACACGTCGGAGGTGTTCCGGGACGAGGTGCAGCTGTCCGCCTTCCGCGAGCACGTGCTGTCGCCCCGGGTGCAGCGCTCGAAGCGGCCCCTGCGCGTGTGGAGCGCGGGCTGCGCGGCGGGCGAGGAGGTCGCCACGTTGCTCCTCCTGATGGCGTGGGAGGGCGCGGATCCGGCCAGCCGCGTGCTGGGCACGGACATCTCCGACCCGG
This sequence comes from Corallococcus sp. RDP092CA, assembly GCF_041903675.1. Lineage (NCBI taxonomy): Bacteria > Pseudomonadati > Myxococcota > Myxococcia > Myxococcales > Myxococcaceae > Corallococcus > Corallococcus sp. RDP092CA. Next base: position 242,118 of record NZ_JAYESI010000008.1, read on the forward strand.
TGCTCACCCGGGCGCGGGAGCTGAGCTTCACGGCGGAGGCGCTCCGGCGCGTGCCGGAGGCGCTGCGCGCGCGCTACTTCGAGCCGAGGGGCCGGCGCCACGCGCTGGTGGACTCGCTGCGCACGCAGGCCGACTTCCAGCGCCACAACCTGATGGAGTCCCCGTACCCGGAGGCCCCCGGGGGCGGCGGGTTCGACATCATCTTCTGCCGCAACGTCCTCATCTACTTCACCCCGGACGCCTTCCAGCGCACGGTGCGGAGCCTGGGCGAGCGGCTCGCGCCCGGCGGGGTGCTGGTGCTGTCCGCCGCGGAGCCCCTGCTCCAGGTGCCCCCGGAGCTGCGGCTGCTGCCCAGCGAGCACGCCTTCTTCTACGTCCGCGAGGACGCCGCGCCCGTGCCGCCATCCGGGCCGAAGCGGGCCCCCGGCCGGCTCCCGAGCAGCGCGAGGGCCACCGGCGCGCCCGGGGCCGACGCGCCGGCGCCGGGGCTGGACGCGCCCGCGCCGCCGGACGAGGCCGCGATGGCGCTGGCGGACGGGCTCTTCTCGCGCGTGCTCGACGGGGCCTCCACGGGCGTCCCGGACGAGACGTCCGAGCGCGACCTGCGCCGGTGCCTGGAGCTGGACCCGGACCACGTCGCGGCGCGCTACCTGCTCGGGCTCCTCCTGGAGCAGGGCGGTCAGCCCGGCGCGGCCCTGGAGGCGTACCGCCGGGCCCTGCGGGCGGTGGAGTCCGGGCGGGCGCGGCCGGTGCCCTTCTTCCTCAACCCGCCCCGGCTCCGGCTGGCCTGCGCCCGGGCCGTGGAGCGGCTGGAGGCGGACGGGGGGCGCTGAAGGGCAGGGGGGCCCGGGGTCGCCCGCCGGCCTGGAGGCGCCCGGGCGTGGGAGCAAACAGAAGCGGCGCGCGGGGCACTTTGGACCTAGGATGCGCGACCCATGCGCAGGCTCGTCCTCTTCGCCCTGTTGACCGCCGCCGTTCCCGGCTGTTTCTACCCCGCCGACCGAGGTCGTGCCCTGGAGGCCAAGGTGGACCGGCTGGGCGCGGACAACGCGAAGCTGGCCGCGGAGCTGAAGGAGGCTCGCGACCAGCTCGCCGTCACCCAGCCGAAGCTCGATGAGAAGATCGCCCAGGTGACCCAGGCCCTGCAGAGCCTGGACACCGCCGCGCGCCGCAAGGACGCGGACATCGGCGTGCAGTTCCAGAAGACGGTGGAGGACCTGGCCCAGCTGCGCGGCCAGGTGGAGACCTACCTCTACAAGATTGGAGAGCTGGAGGCCGCGCTCGGCAAGAGCACGGAGGAGACCAACCAGCGGCTCCTGGCGCTCCAGGGCGCGGAGGCGGTGAAGGAGGCCGAGGCCAGGAAGAAGGCCGAGGAGCTCCAGCGCCCCACGACGGCGAAGGACTTCCTCGCGCTCGCGCAGGAGAAGGCCAAGGCCGGCGACGCGCTGGTCGCGCGCCAGCTCTACAACGAGTTCGTGAAGAAGTGGCCCAAGGACGCGCTCGTGGGCGAGGCCCACTTCGGCCTGGGCGAGACGTACTTCACCGAGTCCAAGTGCCGCGAGGCCCTCTTCGAGTACGGCAAGGTGGTGCAGGACCACACGAAGACGCCGTCCGCGCCGGACGCCTACCTGCGTTCCTCCGACTGCTTCCTGAAGCTGAAGATGAAGGAGGAGTCGAAGCTGGCGCTGGAGGAGCTGGTGAAGAGCTACCCCAAGTCGGACGCGGCCAAGGCGGCGAAGACGAAGCTGGCGGAGCTGGACAAGAAGCCCGCGCCGGCTCCCGCGTCGAAGAAGGCGAAGAAGTGATGCGCCTGCGCGCCCCGCGGCTCGCCGCCCTGGCGCTGCTGCTGCTCCTGCCGCTCGTGGCGGGGGCGGCGCCGAAGAAGCTCGTGCTGCTCTTCACCGGAGACAACGGGGGCGAAGTCGCCCCCTGTGGTTGACGGCACAACCCGTCTGGCGGTCTGGCCAGACGAAAGACGGTCCTGACGCAGGAGCGCGCGAAGGGCGTGCCGGTGCTCGCGCTGGATGCGGGCAACGCGCTCTTCAAAACCCTGGCGGATGGCCAGGATGCGTCGGCAAAGCCTCGCGCGGAGCTCCTCCTGGAGCAGCTGGACGCGCAGGGCTACGCGGCCATGGCCGTGGGCCAGCGCGACCTCGTGCTGGGCGTGGACTTCCTGAAGAAGAAGACGAAGGGCGCGAAGCTGAAGCTCCTGTCCGCGAACCTCGTGGACGCGAAGGGCCAGCCGCTCTTCCCCGCGTCGGTGGTGACGACGGCGGGCGGGCTGAAGGTGGGCATCCTCGGTGTGTCTCCGGCGTCGGCGGATGGCGCGGTCGTCCTGCCCGCGGGGGTCCGGGGCCTGCCGGTGGGGCCGGCGGTGACCGCCGAGGTCAAGCGCCTGCGCCAGAAGGAGCAGGTGCAGCTGGTGGTGCTGCTCGCGGCGGTGCCCTACGTGGAAGCGGTGAAGCTGGCCCAGGGCTCCGAGGGCGTGGACTTCGTGGTGCAGTCGCACGACGGCCGGGGCGTGGGCATGGCGCAGCGACAGGGCGTATCCACGCTGGTGCCGCCGGGGGAGCGGGGCCGCCAGGTCGCGAAGCTGGAGCTGTCCGTGGAGGGCGACGGTCCCTTCACGGACCTGTCCGAGGCGAACCGCGCCCGGGAGAGCCAGCGGATGGTGGAGGCGAACATCGAGCGCGTGAAGGAGCGCCTGAAGACGGAGCAGGGCGAGGACTCGCGTCGCTCGCTCCAGGAGACGCTGGCCTCCTTCGAGTCCCGGCGCGACGCCCTGGCCCGCACGGCGGCGGCCCAGGGGCCGGCGACGGGGCGCACGTACCTGCTGACGTACCTGCAGTTGGGGGCGGACGTGGCGTCGGATGCCGCGGTCCAGAAGCAGGTGGAGCGCGTCGAGCCGCCCGGCTCCGCGGGTCACTGAGCTTCCACGCGTGGAGCCAACCCCATCCATCCTGGGATGGGGGCTGAAACATCGGTCTCATCCACCTGTCGCGGGATGTGTCATGCCCGTTTCAGCCCTGCTGGAGAGCAGGCAGGCCCGCATTCATGGAACGCATGGCAGGTCGGTGTTCGACCGAATAATGTGATCCGCGGGTTTCATGGCCTTCCCCACGCTGCCCAGGCGACGAGCGGCAGGCCGCGCGTGAACGACACATGCTGACACTGACCCGAGGGTCGTGCGCCCGAAGCACCGGGCGTCCTTCCGGGCCGTGTCGCGTCCTGAGTGCGGAGTTTTCCGATGAGCAGCAGTGACCTGTCGAAGCGAATCGCGAACCTGTCGCCGGAGAAGCGCGCGGAGCTGCTGAAGAAGCTGGCCGCGCAGAAGCAGGCGGCGGGGACTCCAGCGCGGGGGGCGTTCCCGCTGCGCGACAGGTCCAGGCCGGCGGAGCTGTCCTTCGCGCAGCAGCGGCTGTGGATCCTCGAACAGCTGGAGTCCGGGAGCGCGCTCTACAACGTGCCTGTCGCGGTCCGCCTGGAGGGCGTGCTGGACGTGGCCGTGCTGGAGCGCGCGCTGCGCGAGGTGGTCCGCCGCCACGAGGCGCTGCGCACGACGTTCCTCGCGGACGAGTCCGGGCCGGTGCAGCGCATCTCCGACGAGCCGGTGCTGGAGCTGGAGCACGCCGACGTCACGGCGGTGCCCGCGGACTCGCGCGAGGCGGAGGCCTGGCGCCAGGTGGAGGCCGGGGCGCAGCGGCCCTTCGACCTCGCGCGCGGACCGTTGATGCGGGCGCTGCTGGTGAAGCTGGGGCAGACGGATCACCTGCTGATGGTGGTGCTGCACCACATCGTGTCGGACGGGTGGTCGCTGGGCGTGCTGGTGCGGGAAGTGGCGGTGCTCTACGGCGTGTTCGCGCAAGGCCAGCCGTCGCCCCTGCCGGAGCTGCCCATCCAGTACGCGGACTACGCGGCGTGGCAGCGGGACTGGCTGCGGGGAGAGGTGCTGGACAAGCAGCTCGGATACTGGCGCGAGCAGCTTCGCGGCGCGCCGCCCGCGCTGGAGTTGATGACGGACAAGCCGCGCCCGGCGGTGAGCGCGTTCCGGGGCGCGCGCAAGTCCATCCAGTGGCCGCGCGAGCTGACGGAGTCGTTGAAGGCGCTGGGGCAGCGGGAGGGCGCCACGCTCTTCACGGTGCTGCTGGCGGGCTGGCAGGCGGTGCTGGCGCGCTACGCGGGGCAGGACGACGTGAGCGTGGGCACGCCCATGGCGGGCCGGACGCGCTCGGAGCTGGAGGGGCTCATCGGTGTGTTCGTGAACACGCTGGTGATGCGCGCCCGGTTCGCGCCCGGGATGACGTTCCGCGCGCTGCTGCGGCAGGTGCGGGAAGCGCAGATGGGCGCGACGGATCACCAGGACCTGCCCTTCGAGCAGCTCGTGGAGGCCTTGCAGCCCGCGCGCGACCTGGGGCGCAGTCCCCTCTTCCAGGTGATGTTCGTGCTGCAGAACGCGCCTCGTGGGCCCATGGCGCTCCAGGCGTTGAAGCTCCAGCCGCTAGAGCTGGAGACACGCACGGCGAAGTTCGACCTGCTGATGCAGCTTGCGGAGACGGACGATGGCCTGCGCGGCTACTTGGAATACGACGTGGAGCTCTTCTTCCCGCGGACCGTGGAGCGGATGGTGGAGCACCTGCGCGTGCTCCTGGAGGAAGCCATCGCGCGGCCTGACGAACAGGTGGACCGGCTGCGCCTGCTGACGGAGGGAGAGCGCAAGCAGTTGCTGGTGGAGTGGAACGAGACGAAGGCCGAAGCGCTGGCGGGCGTGGGGATGCACTCGGCGTTCGAGGCGCAGGCGAGGAGGACGCCAGAGTCGGTGGCGGTCGACTTCGAGGGGAGGGAGCTGAGGTACGCGGAGCTGGAGGCGAAGGCGAACCAGCTGGCGCGGCACCTGGTGAAGCAGGGGGTGAAGCCCGAGGAGCGGGTGGGCCTGTACGTGGAGCGCTCGGAGGCGATGGTGGTGGGGCTGCTGGGCATCCTGAAGACGGGGGCCAGCTACGTGCCGTTGGACCCGTCCTTCCCGCCGGAGCGGTTGGCGTACATGAGGGAAGACAGCGGGATGGCGGTGCTGGTGACGCAGCAGTCGCTGAGGGAGGGGCTGGAGACGGCGACGA